>JAYEKK010000027.1:0-5529 GCA_034660955.1 Candidatus Cloacimonadota bacterium
GATATTCTTTGTATATTTTATAAGTGATTTCCGTAAAATAATTTTCTTCATTGAAATCAAAGAAATCTTTTGGAAGTACAAGTGAGTTTTTCTGATTACTAATTACTGAAGCAACTTTTCGTGGTGGAAAATCTTTGGTATCTATTTCTAATTTTTTATAGATCTTTTTAAAAACGGATTTCTGATCAACATCATCGAAGATAGAAAAATCTGAGGTGAAAGGTAAGAATTCCTGTTCAGTTCGCAGAATACGAGTGCATACAGAATGAAATGTTCCTATCCATAATGAATATGCAGTGATATTAAATGATCTGAGCAATCTATCTTTTAGTTCACGAGCTGCTTTATTTGTAAAAGTTACAGCCAGAATGTTATATGGGTTAATATGTTTTACATTTATCAGATAAGCTATTCGATAGATAATTGAACGGGTTTTTCCGCTTCCTGCACCAGCTAATACAAGAATAGGTCCTTCGGTTGTTGTAGCAACTTTTCGTTGCGGTGGATTCAGTTCATCCAGGAAATTCATACTAATTCCAAGTTTTTGGCTCCGATCTGTATCCTTCCAGTATTTTTCCATCTATCAGAATGTAAGCAGACATTTTATACCAGTAGAAATTACCGGGAATAGTTACTCCATCATCTTCATAAGTGCTAACTGAACTATCAATTCCTTCGGGTGTAATAAGTTCATATAAGCCATCGTAGCTTTGAGAGCGATAAATATAATAGCCATCAACAGTGTTCACAGAATTCCAAGATATTATTATTGTGTTATTCTCGGTAGTTACAATGGTAATGTTTGTTACTTCATTGGGAGCGTTAGTACCACTTACCAGAGGATCAAGAGGATTTGTGCGGTCAAGAGAACAGGATATGGTAAACAGGATTAAGGTAATTAGTATTATATATCTCATTAAAACCTCACTGTTATACTTGTAGGTGTTATAAGAACTCTCTGTGAGTGAAGTTTCTTAGAGAGGTCATTCCACAGATTCTGATTATATTCTTGAGTAGCACTAATTGAATCATAGATCGTATACATCCAGACAACAGCTCCTAAACTAAAGAAGAGTTGTGAATATTTATAATTGCTGTTTGCATCAAGATAAAGCTGCTTAATATCTCCGATATAATGTGAATCTTCATAATTATGATAATCATCCATTGCCTGGTTATAAAAATAGTAGCTGGTGCCAAATAATACAATTTCAGATGCAATAAAAGCATGTCCTTTTGTATAATCATGTGATGAATAGTGACCCCAACCCGGAGCAAAAGCAGATTTTATCATATTTCTAATAATTTGCTGTTTATTTAATTTATATATCTGAAGTAATTTTTGTCTACTGTCGAGATCGTCTCTTGCTTTACATCTATCTTCCATGTTTTCCCAATTATATTTTGCGGGGTTGGAAAATTCTTCAATATTAAATTTTTCTGAGAATAATGAAGTTGATAAAAAGAGGATAAAAACAATTAAATATTTATTCATGATCTTTACCTTTTCATCACATCTTCAGAAATTTTATTTAGCGAAGTGATCTCGCGGGTTTTAAGGTTTACACGCCAAGCGTAATAATAATTTTCTTCCGGAGAAAGCAGATCAATCCTCACTTCATATTTGAATTCACCAATTGCATAATATACTTTCCAACCAGAGGTGTTAACCTGATCACTATATTGGGCAATTAATGATGATTCTATTGCACTAACGCCTGCTGGGATGATGCCTTTTTTGTATTCTTTTATTATCTTTTCTGCAAAAGCTTTTGGATCTTTCTCTGCCAGAAGTAAATTACTCATAATATAAATTTTTTCTTTCACTCTATCAGTCCGGAATAAATTATAGGATTTGTTATAGTGAGTATAAGCTGGCGCATACTCTTTATTCTCTTCAAATTGGATTGCCTGATCTTCATGTTCTAAAGCAGATTTATATTTTTGCTTTTTATCATTTGTTTCGTTAATAATATTAGTGCAGATCTGGTATTCTGGAATCAGTATAAAACAGTTATTATAAATTTTAATAGCTTCATCAAAATGGAAAGAAGATACAAGTTTATCTCCTTCCTGAAATATTTTTGAACAAATATCATCTAATTTTTTACTGACAATTTCTTTTTTTAATTTATCATTATCTACAGCGAGATCAAGATATTTTTTTACAAACTCGTATTTTTTTATTACTAAAGCCTCTTCAGCTTTCAGTAGATATAGATCGCTGATGTGAACAAAAATGTCATCTTGAAATACTGATGGATATTGGCTCAATTTAGACAGCAGATCAATTGAAATATTATAATTCATTGAATCTCTAAAGGTAAGAGCTTCATTAATAAATATAGGCATCAGATCATCAATGAATGGTTGTATCTTGATCGTATAAGAATTATCAGGATGATTCTCCCAAAGAAAATGATAATCATTAAAAGCAGAGAGTTTATTCCCCATATTGATATAAATTTGAATTCTATTAAATAGTATCTCAGGAATATGTTCAGAATCTTTCAAATATGAAACAACTTTTTGATAATATTCCAAAGCAGAAGAAGGAACATTCTGTAAGAGTTGTTGCTGTGCTAATTTAAAGTAACAATCATCAAGTTTTAAATCAGCAATTTCTGAATTAGACAAAAAGAAAAGTCGTGAAGCTAAAAGCCAGTTTTCTTTTGAATAAGCTTTAGAACCAAGTTGATAATAACAATCGGAACGTTCTAACTCTGCCTGTGTTAAAAATGCTCCATTCTTAGAAATCTCCATAAAATCATCAAAATGCTTTATTGCCATCACATAATTGCTTTTCATATACAATTGATGAGCAATAGTAAATTTACTGTTTGCCCAACCATGGCTGGATACAACAATAAATAATATTAATATGACCAAAATTATTTTCATTTTCATATTTTATAATTCCATTTATATTAAGAATTCTAATTTTTTTAGTTAGTTCATTCCTGTCAATAATTCTGAACTATGAATTTATTTATCCTTCAATTGATTTTCTGGAATTATAACAGGAACTTGATCTAATTTTCTACCGAAAAATAAGAATATAACTGCAAATAAAACAGTTGAGATGATCAGAAGTTTTTCTGATTCCATTTTAAAGACTAATATTGTTATTAACACAATGATAGTATTGATCAGATATACGAATATTGCAGTAATTTTGGGTGATTGCATTGCATTATGTATACGGTGAGTTGAATGATCTTTACCGCCCTGACTTAATTTTCTACCATCACGTTTCCTAATGAAACTTACAAGCGAAATATCAAAAATAGCATAACTTAACAGAAGCACAGGCAACAGATAAAATATTTGACTGTTCATTCTTGTTACAGCCAGACGTCCTGCTAAAATACCCATTGTAGATAGAAAATAGCCAATGAACATGCTTCCAGCATCACCTAAGAAAATCTTTGCCGGATTAAAATTATAGGGAAGAAAACCAAATACGGAACCGGCGAATATCAAAGAAAGCAGCATCATGAAATTTGCCTGAACTGCAACGGAATGGGTTTTACTGATGAAACTGAAAGCATAGAACCCAAGGGCAAGAATACCAGACATCCCTGTGATAATGCCGTCCATATTATCAAGAAAATTCAAGGCATTCATAAGTCCCACCATCCACAAAAATAGAATGGGAATGGTTATATACATTGGACCAAAAAGCTCTAAAAGGTTATTGGAATATAAAAATATAAAACATGAAAGCATCTGACCCATTAATTTAATAGCCGGTTTCATTCCAAATTTATCATCAATGATGCCAACTAAAATAATTATGAAAGCTCCCAGTAAATAACCAATAATTGGATAATTGAAAGAGTGTAAATTCATTATTACAATATAAATAGTAAGTATAAAAAAACCGATGAATACAGCTAATCCACCCAAAAGCGGAGTAGCTTTTTTATGTACTTTACGTGCATTAGGATTATCTAAGAAATTTATTTTATTTGCCAATTTTATTATGTAAGGTGTAATGCTGTATACAGAAAGAAAAGAGAGAGCTATCACACTTAAACATACATAAATTATATTCATATCACCTCATTAATTACTATTGCATAAATACTTAGAAATCACTGTCCATAATGCATTACACAGAATTTTGTCAAATCCTTTCTGCTGTCCATTTTCTGGTGTATCATTGAATTGAACCGACTGGATAAATTAACAAATTGACAGGTAGATAGATGAACAGATTTTTACAAGCGAGGATATAGAATGAAAGTTTTTAAAAATAGGAAAGCACGGCATAATTATTTCTTTATTCAGGAATTGGAAGCCGGTATTGTGTTAAAAGGTTCTGAGATTAAATCCATTCGGGAAGGAAAGATAAGTTTTAAAGACAGCTATGCTGTTATAGAAGCCGGTGAAGTCTGGTTACACAGTCTTCATATTAGTCCATACAAATATGATAGTGCTTTTGCACCCGATCCTGAAAGAAAACGAAAACTACTGCTTAATAAACGTGAAATAAAAAAAATAAAAAATAAAATGGATGAAAAGGGAATGACTCTAATCCCTGTAGAAGTTTATATTAATGATAAAGGGTTGGCTAAAATAAAAATTGCACTTGCCAAAGGTAAAAGACAATACGATAAACGTGAAGATATTAAGAAAAAAGATGTCATGCGTGATATGCAGCGAAACGTGAAAAATTTATAAATTGTAAATTATAAATGGTGAATGGAAAGAATTAGGATTAAGGTTAAGATTGAGATTAAGTGAGGAAGTGAGAAAGCATGTAACCGTTAATGTTGTTTAAACAGGAATTTCTACCTGAGCTTGTGTCATCATGAGCCCCGAGTAATCGGGGAAGGACGAAGGTTGTGAATTAATTTATGTACTTCTAACAAGGAATAACGAATAATGAAGGAAAAAGAAAATATCCAATATCCAACACGGAATGACCAATGAAAAAGGAAAGAAGATAATAAATGTGGATTTGGGATAGCCGGACGCATCAATTTATTGTAGCAAAAGCATTACAAAAATGTTATCCACCTTTTGCTAATATGTTAAAGATCCATCAGGAATTATTCATTCTGGGTATTCAAGCTCCGGATCGGATTTTCAAAGATTTTACAAACCACTATTATAATTGCACTCCTAATAAATATGGTTATCATTATGGAAGTGTGATAAAAAAGATAGATAAAGAAATCAAACTTCTAAATAAAATGGTTGCCGATCCGGATACGATTTATCATCACTCTGGAATTGCACCATTCTTAGTTGGGATTTTGAACACTCCACTCAAAGCATTTATCTTTGAATTAGGTGTTGTTTCTCATTATATTGCTGATCTACACCAACCATTTCATACTGACGGCAAAGATAAATTTCCTGATGAAGAGACTGTTCACCAAATTATGGAAGCTGATACACGGAAACATCTTGCTGATTTTACTCTAAATCTTGGAAGACGACACAAGATAAAGAATCCGTTTGAATACTTCACAGAACAAGTCCATTACATTAACAAATATTATGATGAATTGATAGAAA
>JAYEKK010000028.1:0-20081 GCA_034660955.1 Candidatus Cloacimonadota bacterium
CATCTTCATTTTTATCGAACATAACACCAAGTTCTTCTAACCATTTAATAGATTTTGGACCATCCATTACAAGTGCTTCCACCAGATCTTTTTTGTTATCAAAGTGACCGCCTCCAATCACATCGAGATAGTGCAGGCGTGGATCATCATCATTTTGATCGGCTGCCTGAATTCCACCTTGAGCCATCATAGAATTGGAATCACCTAACCGAAGTTTGGTTACAAGCATAGTTTTAACTTCCGCCTTTGCAGATTCCAAAGCAGCGGAAAGACCGGCAGAACCTGCACCAATAACAAGTACATCAGTTTCATAATCTACCTTGGAAAGATCAAATATATTGGAAGGGTTACGAGGATATGATTCCAGGATATCCACAACTTCGTTTATCATCCTTTCGCCTTTATTAGAACCGATACGCAATTCTTTTAGTGCATCTGCTTTATAATCGGGATGATAAGTATCAAGAATATCTTGTCGTTCCTGTTTATTCATTGGATCAAAAACTCTTTTACCAAATTTCTTTGCGAGTTCCAATCTTTTGGGTCTGGTTTGTTCAACTTTTTTTATAGATTCTTGCATATAATCCGGATACATATTTTCTCCCGTTTATGAAATTTTTATTTCTCGATCAAAATAGATCTTAGATAATTCTTCTTTTTCCATCTCATTCAATTCTCTAATTTGCTCATCAAATTTTCCATCTTCAATTTCTTGAACCCGTTTATCAAGTTCAGGACTTTTCTTAGCGAGATATCTACCATAAAGGCGGCGAGCCAAAGTTGCATTATTATATTGCACGATCTCGGCTGGGCATCTCATTGCGCAAAGACCACAACGAATGCAATCGAAAGAAATATCTGCTGCTCTGGCAATATCTCCCCTGATGATCGCTTGAATGTAATCCATCACTTCAATATCTTGCGGACAAGCTTTGGTGCAGGTATTGCAGGAAACACATCTAAAAACAGCAGGGAAAAGTTCTGTAAAAGTGCTCACATCAGGAGTGAGTTCGGTTAGATCATAAATTGGTTTTTCGGCAGGGACAAATGGTATTTGTGCGATTGTCATCCCATCTGTTACAACAGTTTGACAAGCCAGACCACCCTTCAATTTGTAATCACCTTTTTCTCTGTAAATTGTAGCACAAGCTCCGCAATATCCTTCACGACAGCCTACTCCGTGTTTCAATTGAAATCCGGCATATTCGAAAGCCATCATTATGGTAGAGCCTTCCGGAACATCAAAAAGTTCTCCCGCCAAATAGACTTTTAACATTTTTCTCTTTTCACTCATTATGCTCATTCCTCCTAACTCTTTACAGGTTTCATTATAATAAATTTAATTTAGTTAATATTATTTCAGGATCGATTTTATTAAATTCTAATCCTAATTCAATTTTATCAATTTCCAAGGCAATTCCCATTAACTGAGTAAAGTAGTATATTGGAATTGTCTGATAATCAGAATTTTTTTCTTTTATTTCACTTTGACGAACATCGAGATTAAAAGCACAAAGCGGGCAGGAAGTTATGATAGCATCAGCTCCGTTCTTTTTGGCATCATCAATAATTCCTTGAACCAATCGGTAAACAATATCAATATTATTTACAGTGTGATAACTTCCACAACATCGGCTTTTTGCATCCCAATCTACTGCTTCTGCTCCCAGAGATTCAACAAATTTTTCTAATATTTTGGGATCTTCAGTATCATCGATACCTACACTTTTTGGTCTTAAAAGAGTGCATCCATAATAGGAAGCTACTTTTAGATCTTTCAGTGGTTTTGTAACTTTTTGGGCTAATTTATCAAAACCGTATTCTTCCAAAATAGAGAGAAAATGAACGACATCTACATCACCTTTATAATCATCATCTTCGCGATGCATGAAGTCATTTATTTTTTGCAGATCATCTGCATTTTCTTTCATCCGCTGATTCGATAAACTAAGTGTATTGTAGCACATAGAGCAGAGAGTAATCATTCTGTTTTCATTTTCCACAATTCCTTGTTTATTCATTTCCTGAACTCGCAGGAAATTACGAACAGGAGCAAGGTGTTTCATCAGGTCATCGCTTGTTAAGGATGATACTACACCGCAACAATTCCAACGATCTAACTCAATAAATTCAATGCCTATTTTTTTTGCAGATGCAATGGCAGATAATTCAAAATTCTTTGCTGTTGTTTTTAATGTACAACCAGGAAAATAAGGTATTTTCATCTATTTTCTCCTTAACCTGTGAATTTTCGGAAATTCCCCACAACTGCAATTGTAGGTAATTTTTTTGCTTCTTCTTTACTGATATCTTCGATAGATATTTCATCGATAGCAGTTCGCAACTTTGTTTGCCGCAAGGCTTCTGAAACTTTGGAAACATCCAGCTCTCGAGGACATCGCACCGTGCAAGTAAAGCAAGAGGCGCAGATCCACATAGTTTTGGAATCCATCACACTTTTCTGACCCAACATCACCAATCGCATTATCTGCGAGGGAGTAATATCCATCTCTTCAACGAAAGGGCAGCCACCGGAGCAGGTTCCACATTGATCGCAAAGAGCAACTTGCTCACCACTTAGTTCTACTATCTTCTCGTAAAATTCAGTGTTTTTATCATTCAGTTTTATTTTTTTTGCCATAAGTTTTTCCTCTTATTCTTTTGTTGGAAATAACTGATCTTTAGTATCTTCCGATATCGGCTTAAGTGCATCAATTTTTTCTGCCAGTTGATTTATCTCGTTAATGAATTTCATCAGATCTCCGGCAGTAAATTGAGAGAAGATCAATCTGCTTGAATCAATTTTCAACTCTTTGAATTTATTTTGAACAATTCCGATATTATCTTTTGTTACATTATTTGCCCATTCAAAGCGAGAACTTTTTGCAGGACTATCACCGATAAATACTGCATCTGCTCCTTTCTTAAATGCAAATTGAATAAGATTAGGAGTTATTCTGCTACCGCTTGGAATTCGGAAAACTCTAGCGTAATTTGTGTATTTCATTTTCCGTACACCGCAGGCATCGATAAGTCTGTAAGTTGTGTTATTATCAGCAAAGACAACTATACGTTTTTCATTATCTTTTTTTAGCTTTAAGGAAGCTTCTACCTCGGCATATAACTGATCATTCGTAAAATAATTCAAATCGATAGCTTCCAATGGACAGCTCGCTATGCAGGATCCGCAACCAAGACAAAGTGCTTCATTTATTTCTGCTTTTCCATCATTGTTCATTGAAATTGCTTTAGGAGGACACGCTTCTAAACACTTTTCGCAACCATCGCAAATATCGGTATGAACAAATGCCAGAATAGGATCGAGTGGAACTTCTCCCTGTGCCAGGGTTGCAATAACTCTTGCTGCAGCTGCACTCGCTTGCGTTACTGTGTCAGGAATATCTTTTGGACCTTGAGCTGTTCCCGCTAGAAACACGCCTTCTACAAGTGTATCGACCGGTTTATATTTGGGATGAGCTTCTTTGAAAAATCCATCATCACTCTTTGCCAATTTTAATGAATCAGCAATTATATCAGATGATTTACTCAATTCCATACCATTAGCCAAAACAACTAGATCAAATTCAGTTTCGATAATATCACGGGATAAAGTATCTTCTACCGTTACCATAACTTGTTTTGTCTCTTTATCTTCGGTGAAGTGAGAAGGTTTACCACGAATAAATTTAATTCCCATATTTTGAGCTCGTTTGTAATATTCTTCATAGCCTTTACCAAATGCACGAATATCCGTATAGAAAATGTAAATATCTGTTTCTGGTTTTGATTGCTTTAAAAGTGATGCCAATTTTATTGAATACATACAACAAACGCGAGAACAATATTCATTCCCAACCTGCTTATCACGCGAACCTACACATTGCACGAAGGCAACTCTTTTGCCAACTTTTCTGGGTGGTTCAGCTTCAACAATATGATCTACGATTCGTTCCATTTCTAAAGCTGTTACTACATTTTCATATTTTTCATAACCAAATACCGGTTTTCTTGTAGCATCAAAAATATCATAACCTGTAGCGACAACAATACTATCTACAGCAATATTTATTCGCTCTTCTTTTTGATCAAAATCAATTACTTGCTGCGGGCAAACCTCTTCACATTTATTGCAACTTCCATCAACAAAATGTAAGCAACTTTCTGAATCAATAAGATATTTATAAGGAATTGCGTGAGGTGCAGGAATGTAGATAGCTTCACGATTCATAATTCCCTGTTCCCAAAAATTAGGCTGAGAAACAGGGCAGACTTCTTTACATTTATTACAGATCAAACATTGATCCATATCGATTGTATCTTTGATGTAGCGAGGATGTATTATTACTTTTGCTTCAAAATGTAATCTGTGTCCTGCAATATCTTCAATCTCAGAATTCGTATAAAGTGTAATACCAGGATGATCAAGAACAGCAGCCATTTTGGGAGAGATAATGCAAGCAGAGCAATCTTCAGTAGGAAAGGTTTTTGTGAGGATAGCCATATTTCCGCCAAGTGTTGGCAGTTTCTCTACTAAAGTTACCTTTTTACCGGAGTCAGCAAGATCAAGCGAGGTTTGAATTCCGGCAATTCCACCACCGATAACTAAAACTTCATCACCCAGTTTCATCTTCTTTTCTTCCAAATCAAAATCTAATTCTGCTTTTGCTTTAGCAGCACCCACAATATCTTTTGCTTTTTCCGTAGCCACATCCGGTATATCTTTATGGATCCAGGAACAGTGTTCTCGTAGATTAGCAATTTCCAAAACGTATGGATTCAAATCAGCTTTCTTCATAGCACCTTGAAAAGTTTTCTCATGAAAATGCGGAGAACAGGCTGAAACTACGATTTTCTCTAATCCATGCTTCTTCGCTTCTTCAATTAACATCTTTTGCCCAGCCCCTGAACACATGTGACTATTTATTTTTACTACAACATTTTCATCATTTTTTTCCAGGTGTTTTTTAACGTTTTCCAAGTCTATGGTGTTGGAAATATTACCACCGCATTCACACAAAAAAATCCCAGTTTTCATATTTTGAAAAACTCCTTAGCACTCTTATTTTTCTTTTATTTCATACATTATAATAGTCAGGTTTCTAATTGAGAATAGAATGTCAATTGAAAACAAGAATAATTAATTAAATCATAATTTTCTATTACTATATTTCAAGAATTTAGATTTCATTTATAGTATCATGAGTCATTATTTTTTATCAGCTAGCTTAAAACCAATTTTTAAAGCTTTCAGATTCATTTCTAAAAATTGAGGTCTAACTGAATTTTGTAAAGCTTCTTTTAATGATTTTTCACTTACTACATTAGTTTTTTTTACGAGAAAACCGAGTGTCATAATGTTTGTTGGCAAAACTGAGCCAAGTTCTTCCATTGCAATTTCCGTGAATGAGAATTCATAAATTGTGGAGTCCATTAGAGCAACATTTTTAACAAAAGTACTATCGGCAATAAGAATTCCATCAGGCTTAAGTTCATCACTATATTTATCACAAGCTTCTTGAGAAAGCGCAAGTAAAACATCAAAATGTGTAGCTTCGGGATAATAGAATGTTGCATTACTAATTATAACATCTGCTCTAGATGCTCCACCACGTGATTCTGGACCATAACTTTGAGTTTGAGTTACACGCATTTTATCTAAAACAGCAGCTCTGGCTAAAATAATTCCAGCTGTAATAAGCCCTTGTCCGCCACTTCCACTAAGCCTTATTTCTGTTCTGAAGTTCTTTTTATCAGCCATTACTTATCTCCTTGAGAAGCTTGTACTGTTTTCATAAGATTTGCATATTGATCTGTATATTCAGGTTTAATTTCTTTTCGGAAAATTCCTCGTTTTAATTTTCCTTCCTTTTTTTCTTCAGGAAGTTTATCGAAAATTTTTGTTGGAATTATATCTTCCTTCATAGATCTCATCATAGAAGCAGCATCACCTTTCTTATTTATTTTCCCATAAATTACAGGACATGCACTTATCACTTCGATCAAGGCAAAACCTTTATGTTCTAAACCTTGCTTGATAAATGATTGGGCTTCTGCCGCATGATAAGCGGAGGTTCTGGCTACAAAAGTTGCACCGGCCCCTAACGCCAGATCACAAATATCAAAAGTAGGATCAATATTCCCATAAGGTGTTGTTGTAGCTTTATCTCCAGTTGGAGTTGTTGGTGAAAACTGTCCGCCTGTCATGCCATAGATATTATTATTTATAAGAATTACAGTAAGATTGATATTTCTTCGAGCCGCATGAATGAAGTGATTCCCGCCGATTGCGGTTGCATCTCCATCTCCGGTAACAACCATTACATCCATTTCAGGTTTGAACATTTTAATGCCTGTGGCATAAGCTATCGCTCTTCCATGTAATGAATGAAGAGTATTAAGATCAACATAAACCGGCATTCTGCTTGAACATCCTATTCCTGAAACCATTGTTGTATTAGATCTCTTCCACTCCAGATCACCAATAGCACGAAGTATTGCACCCAACACGATTCCATTACTACATCCGGGACACCATACATGAGGGAATTTTTTTCTATGTCTTAAATATTGTCTATGTATCTGTTTTTGATGTATTTTTTGCATTTTATTTCACCTCCTTCATTGTATTAATGATGTCATCCGGCGTGATAAGTTGTCCATTAACTTTCTGAACAGGAATTATCTTTCTGGATTTACTTCTCTCATAATTCCATACGCTACCCATCACTCTTTTAACTTCATTTATCAATTGTCCCTGGTTAAGCTCAGGAACAATAATAGTTTTTACATTTTTGAAGTGTTTTTTTATTGCATCATCAGGGAAAGGCCAAATCGTAAGTGGTCGGATCAAGCCAACTTTTCTTCCTGACTTACGAGCAATAATTACTGCTGTTTTAGCTGCACGAGCAGTAATGCCGGCAGCGAAGATCGCTGTTCTCGCATCTTCCATATGGAAACTTTCATATTGGATAAGATCTTTTAAATTATGTGAAATTTTCTTTTTTAGTCTATTCATCATGATTCCAACTTCATCAGATCTATTTGTTGGAAAACCATAAGCATCATGAGCAAGACCAGTAACATGGAAACGGTATCCTTCGCCATAGCTTGCTAACGGATGGATATATTTGGGTTTATCTTCGTAGTGTTTATACCATTCGGGTGGAATTGTCGGTTTTATTCTATTAATAATTGTTACATTTTCCAGATCTGGCAATTCAACCGCTTCACGCATGTGCCCCAGCACTTCATCTGAAAGCAGAACAACACAGGTTCTGTATTTCTCAGCAAGATTAACCGCACGGATCGCAAGTTCATAAGATTCTTTCACAGAGTCCGGATATAGAACTATAGCTGGTGCATCTCCATGATTTCCCCACTTAGATTGCATAATATCACTTTGAGAAGGCTTAGTTGGCAAACCAGTACTCGGTCCACCACGCATTACGTTCACCACAACACATGGAGTTTCTGTCATTTTAGCAAAACCAATACCTTCGGTCATTAATGAAAAACCCGGACCACTTGTTGCAGTCATGGCTTTTGCACCTGCCAAAGAAGCTCCTATCACAGATGATATGCTTGCAATTTCATCTTCCATCTGGATAAATTTTCCACCTCTTTTAGGAAGTTCTACCGAGCAAATCTCTGCAATTTCTGTTGAAGGTGTAATTGGATAACCTCCAAAAAAATTGACTCCGGCATCAATTGCGCCACGAGCAATTGCCTCATTACCTTGCATTAATACAATTTTATTTTTCTTTATTTTTTTATCACTCATATATTCCTCTATTTTTCTTTAGCGCCAGTTATTGCAAAATCTGGACACAGCCTGTCGCACAGTTCACAATGCACACATTTTTCCGGAAATTTTACATAAGGTGTCCCATCTAGTTTACTTGCCAATGTACCTGTAGGACAAAACGATACACATATCCCACATTTCTTACACCAATCGTGATAAATATAAACCGGAGTCTCTTTATAATTGCCTTCCGATTCAACTTTATTGATCTCTACCTCCATCTTTGCGGTAGTATCATCACTGCGTATTACAGTACCATCTTTGAGTCTTTCAACATCCTCAGGCTTTCGGGTTTTACGCATTACAGCTCCTTCTAGATATAACGGTATTATTAACCATTACAATCCATTGTTTTTGGATATTTATTTTTTTAAAATTGTTATTTCTTAGAATTTGGATTCTTGTTAGATTAAAACAGATATCTTGCGAGTCCATTTTGGTATCAATTACCCCTAACTATAGTTCTTTAAGCTCAAAGATCCTGTCTCTGAGTTCAGCAGCTTTCTCAAAATTTAGATTTCCCGATGCTTCATGCATTTCTTTTTCCAATAATTCCACGATACTTTCTATGGAATCTAACTCTAAATATTCTTTGAACTTATCCCTATCTGATCTTTGATCTTTTTTACCAGATTTTTGATAACCGTCGGCAACAGTTGTAGAAATCATTATGTCGTCAATGTTTTTCTTAATAGTTTTTGGAGTTATGTTATTATCTAAGTTAAACTGTAGTTGTTTAGACCTTCTACGCTCTGTTTCAGAGATAGCTTCCTGCATTGCGGAAGAAATTTTATCAGCATAGAAGATTACTTTTCCATTGGTGTTTCTGGAAGCTCTTCCGGCAGTTTGGATGAGTGATCTTGCCGAGCGTAAAAACCCAACTTTATCGGCATCTAAAATTGCAACTAACGATACTTCAGGAAGATCAAGACCTTCACGAAGTAGATTAATTCCAACCAGAACATCAAATTCATCCATACGTAATTCTCTAATTATTTTAGATCGTTCCATTGTACCAATTTCACTATGCAAATATTTTGTTCTAATTCCTGCCTTGGTTAAATATTCACTTAAATCTTCTGCCATCCGCTTAGTTAGAGTTGTTACCAATATTTTCTCTTTTTTGGCGGTTCGTTCATTGATCTCTTTTATAAGATCATCAACTTGTGTTTCTATTGGTTTAATTTCGATGACCGGATCTGTTAATCCGGTAGGACGAATAACTTGTTCTATAAAAACACCTTCAGTTTTTTCCAATTCATAATCCGCCGGAGTTGCCGACAGAAAAATCACCTGATTTATCTTTTTCTCAAATTCTTCAAATTTTAAAGGACGATTATCAAAGGCAGAAGGAAGCCTGAAACCATAATCGATTAAATTCTTTTTCCGGGTATAATCTCCACCAAACATTCCGTGAATTTGGGGAATTGAAGCATGAGATTCATCAATGATCATTAAGAAATCATCGGGGAAATAATCTAACAAGCAATATGGAGGTTCCCCTCTTTTGCCACCGGTAAGATGACGCGAATAATTCTCAATACCGGAGCAGAATCCAAGTTCATTCAGCATTTCAATATCAAAATTAATTCTTTGATTGATACGCTGCGCTTCTAAAAGCTTATTATTTTTTTCAAAATAATTTATTCTATCTTTGAGCTCTATTTTTATTTGTTCGATAGCTGTTTTTAATGTATCTTTAGAAATAATAAAATGATTCGCAGGATAGATTGGATATTCTTTAACTTCTTCCAGAATTCTATTATTCAAAGGATTTATACGTGATATATTTTCTATCTCATCACCAAAGAATTCTATTCGAATGGAATTTTCCAGATAGGCAGGATAGATGTCTACAATATCTCCCCGAACCCGGAAAGCACCACGTTCAAACGCCATGTCGTTCCTACCGTAATGGATCTCTATAAGTTTTTTAAGAAGTTCATCTCTATCTAAAGTATCACCAACCTTGATCCTAACAAGCGCATCACGATAATTCTGTGGAGTTCCCAATCCATAAATGCAGGATACACTTGCCACAATGATCACATCTCTGCGTTCCATTAAACTCATAGTCGCACGCAGCCGTAATTTCTCAATCTGACTATTAATGTCCGAGTCTTTTTCTATATAAATATCCTGACCGGGGATGTAAGCTTCCGGTTGATAATAATCGTAATAGCTTATGAAAAACTCAACTGCATTTTCAGGGAAAAGTTGTTTGAATTCTCCGTACAATTGAGCTGCTAAAGTTTTGTTATGGGAAATTACAAGTGTTGGTTTATTTACTTCCTTAATTACGTTAGCTACTGTGAAAGTTTTCCCGGAACCCGTTACACCAAGCAATGTCTGGAATCTTTCGTTATTCTCAATGCCCTCAACCAAGGCAGAGATTGCCTGAGGTTGATCACCTCTTGGTTGATAATTTGATATAAGCTTAAATTTATTCATTCTATTATATCCAAAAAAACTTGTGAATAAATTAATTATCTTCTTTTAGATGGCAAGAATTATATTGAGAAGGATTTATTAGTAGGGTCAATTCTCTGAATTGACCGATAAGTAATGTTAAAGTTTTCAAAATCTAAGGGTCAATTCCCCAGATTGACCGAACTTTATTAACAAGAATGATAATTAATTTGTGTCTTTCTGAGGAAATCTACTTGCCCTAGTGGAATTGTGCATTGCACACCTGTTTCACAGGATTCCACAGGGCTTGCTTTTCGTACGAAGAATCTACACAGGTTAAGACTCTTCGTCGGATGCCCTTGTAATCCCGAAAATTTTCGGGATCAGAGTAACAGGTAGGTTGTCATTCTCACGAAAGTAGGAATGTATAAGATCCCCAGTCAAGCTGGGGATGACAGGAATGTTTCGAGTCGTAAGAAACGACGACTCGAAACTTATTGAAGCATCATCTCAACTCGACGTACCTTTCAAGTCGATAAGATATTCACTTTTCTTCTTTATCAGCCAATACTTCAATTTTATCTTTATGTGATTCAATAAGTTTATCAAACTTCTTTTGAGTTAAAGTAATTACCCCTTTTTCATTGGGTTGCATTTGTCGTAATATTTCAATTGGTATTTCTTTTGCATCAAAAGCAAATACCTTTTTGGGCATTATTGGAAATTCAATAATTTTAATGGTAGATCCTTTAGAAATTTCTAATCTTAATCTAAAAAATTTAACATTATTTTCCGGATCTTTATATCCAATATTCAAAAGATATTTATTATGACCAAGAATATCTATATCATATTGAGCTATGTTCTTTATCTTAATCAAGGTAACTTCTTTATTAATTTTACATACGAAAAAATAATGTTTCATTTTTAAAAGATCACCTGCATTTAAACTTGTTTTCAATTTATTTAAAAAATTCTTAATGTTATTATGTAGTTTAGTACCCGGAATGCTTTTTGTACTAACTATTCCATCTTTTATTAGTTCAAATAGTTTAACTTCTTGTTCTAAACGATAAATTTTCTGTCTTAATATTTTCTTTTTTGTTCCGGTTTGTTTTGCTAAAAGTGATAAATTGCCCGAAACATTATAATATTGTTTTAATAATTCTTTTTCTTTTGCATTGAACACATTAATATCATCTATATTTAAAGGAATTTTGGTATTAGTGTTTTCATCTCTTATTTTTTCTTCAAAGAAATTCTTGGAATAATGTAATTCTTTTTTGCACTTCTTTAAATAGTTAAAAGATAAATTCTTAGAAACAGTGAAAATCCAGGAATTAGATTTATTCTTTTCAATTCTCTCTTTATTTAGATAATACTTTATTGCAGTGGCTTGTGCAATGTCATTTGCCATATCGTTTTCCCTTACATAATACATAGAAACTCGATAGGCTTTTTGCAGCACTAAATTATAATCAACTGCATCCTGCATACCCCCCCTGTAAACTTCTTATATGGTAACGTTTTAGGCCGGATTTAGCTACAAATATGCTCCTTATTTGTTATACTAATGAAAGGAGCTTGTTATGAAAAAATTATTCTTATTAATTCTATTGTATTTGTTTTTCTCAATTAACCTGTTAAGTCAAATAGATTTTTCCGGTTATCCTGAAATTTCACCGGACGATCTGGAAAGTTACCAATACACGATCATTTATGAAAACGATGAGCCAAACATAAAACTGGTTACAATTGAAGGTGTAACCTATGTGGTTTATTATTGATATGTATTATAAAATAGTATGTATCTTCAAATTAGGAAAAAACAAATTTATTTGACAACACCGCCTGCAATTACAAGATTTGCAGGTGGCTAAGATGAGAATTGAAAATATTTCCCGATTAATTAAATAATTGAAATTTAATCTTTTATATAAAAGAGGAGAAATAAAATGCGTAGAAGTACAATAATGATTATAAGCATCTTAGCGATGCTGTTGTTAACAGGTAGTTTAATGGGATTTACATTTACAATGTATGTTGATACAAACCACGATGGAGAGGCATATATTGAGATTAGAAATTCTGAAGAGGAATTAGTAGAAACAATACCTGCTTCGGGAAAATTTGATATCTTTGCATCAAGTAATGTCCAGAAAGTAACAGGTGATTTGTATGCAGTAGACGTATATACTGCTACTATATTTGCTAATACAAAAAACTCACCAATTTATACAGATACAAAAACTGTCGAATTTGGTTATTATTCTTCCGCACATACTTTTATTATTGATTTATCTGGGAAAGAACCTGATGATCCACCTGCTGGTGACTAGATGAAAACTTCTGGCAGTACTATTAAGTGCTGCCAGAAGATCTATATAAAGTTGAGGAGTAACAATGAAATTAATAATAATTATTATTATTGTTCATTTTCTATTGATATTCACACTTATTTCTGCTCAGGAATTTGAAATAAATAAATTAGATGAAATGGTTTATGCTCAAACAATGTCAGGAAATGAGAGTGTTCAAATCATTAACGATAACCTTTTTTATCTAACATTAAATGGTTTAGAAATCTATGAAATCTATGGAGACGGTAGTATTTCTAAGATTTCTTCGCTTGCCATTTCTGCTTCTCTAAATATGATAATTAAGGATCAGTATTGCTTTGTTATCTCTGGATACTATTCAAATAATTCTATTATTCCTGGTTATTTTATTATCATTTATAAAGTTGATATAAGTGATTTAAATAATCCTACAATAGTTGATCAATTAGAATATACAGAATTATATGATTCAGGTTCAATACTTTCATTTGGTGACAATATGATCATGAAATGGTTAGATTCAGAAGGGTTTCATTATGATTTCTATAGTTTACCTGAGTTAGGATATGTTGGTCAGGTTATTTCAGACAATCATCATCAGGTCGTTGATGACAGTTTATTAATCAGGCAGGACAGTTTAGTATTTTATGTTGAGATATATACCCCCCCAAATGAGTTTGAAACAATAGGAGAATTAGATGTTTCTGGATATTCCGATGGAAATTATGCTTATGAGCATTTTAAAGTAATAAATGATACAATTTTAACAGCAGTAAATCCAAGAAATATTACTTTTTGGGATATAAGTGATGCAACAAATTTGCAATATCTATCCAGATATACACTTCCAGAAGGAGTATATATGGCAGGTAATATGCAGTATTCAATTTTAGATGATACTGCTATTATTTTTTATTCGGGTTCTTTGCAACTCATTGATTTTTCTGATATATATAATCCGGTTTTAGTAGATACTTCAATAGGAAATGGTTTTTCTGGTTTAGCTTGTGATAGTCATGAGAATAACCTTTACGTAAGTTTTACAAATTTTGGTATTCAACATTATGAAATCGAAAACAACTCTATTGTGCATTTAGAAAGTTATTATGATTATGAAAGATTCACAATAGGTACTATTCACAATAATAAGTTGATTGCAAGAAAGACTAGAATTGGATATTATTTATTTGATATTGAAGATCCCCTAAACCATATTGAATTAGGTGAATGGTTTGATAACAAAAAATTTAGGTTTATCCATAAACAAGGTTGTTGGATGCTACTGAAGAATTATGAGAATTTAAGTAACGAAATTTATGATGTTATTGATCTTGAGAATCCGATTCTAAGAAATACAATTACATTAGACAATCAATCTGATTTTGCATGGACGAATTGCTTCATCGATGAATATGATCCAAACTCAATTTATTTATGCAATTATCTAACAAAGATATTGAAGAAATATGATATCTCTGAGCCAGGAGAAGTTGTTGAATTATTTGAATATGAATTACCTTCAACATTGAACTTAAGTAGTATTGCTGTAATCAATTCAATTGCGTATATAACTTATGGTGAGGATTATTATGATTTACTTGTAATTGATGGATTGGAGCAAAATGTACCCTTTATTGCAAATGACATAAACAATTTTACACAATGTAAAGGTTTAAAAGGTCAAGAAGGCTATTTAACAACTAGAGGTACAATATATTATACTGGGCAGATTTTTTCATTAGATGATCCACTAAATCCTGAATTATATTTTGAACCTATATGGGGAACAGATATTGAAATACATGATGACCTTATCTTTGCAAAAATATATCACATTATTGGTGTTTATGAAAATAGACCGAATTGTACAGAACCAATTGCAATATTTAATGGATTGAATTATATCTATAATATTAATTTAATAGAACATGAGGGAATTAATTACCTTATTACAAATGAGATGGCAAATATTGGTTTGTTTGAATATACTTATGTACCTAGTTCTGCAGAAGATGAACTTCCCAAACCTGAAATTACACTTTCCAATTATCCCAATCCATTCAATCCTTCAACAACAATTTCATTTTCCGTAACACAAAATTCCGATTTTGTGACTCTTGAAATCTTTAACATCAAAGGACAGAAAGTAAAGCAATTAGAAATTAGAAATTTGGAATTAGGAATTAATAATATTATCTGGAATGGAACAGATGATAATGATCAACCCGTTTCTTCAGGGGTTTATTTTTACAAATTGATAACACCTACTCAAACACTATCAAAGAAGATGTTACTTTTAAAATAATCATACTTTTTGTGTGTTATTCAATGCTTGCTATAGTAAAACACTACAGATTCTTCGTGAGAAAAGAAATGAAAGATTCTCTCCAGCCTTTGTAAAACTCCGGCTTGGCAGGCAGAAAGACTGAGTGTTTTCTAATAACAGTTTGATAGTTATTAAAAACAGATAATCACTTTTTTATTTGACTTCAATTCAACTACAATAAAATTCAGGAAAGTAATATAATCAAAAGTGATTTATTACTTTGAAATAAATTTTATAGTAGAGGATATTTTATGGCAAAAAAGAATAAGCAAAAAGTAGTTGAGCAAATTAGAATTTTGGAAAAGATATTTGAGGGAAAATACAGGCATGTGATCTTTATTAGTTTATTATTCATACTTCTATCCGTGTTCTTTTTCAAGATCGCCTTTCAAAATTATGCACCTCCAGCGGGTGATACTATCCAATGGCGTTCATCTGCACAAGTTCTTATGGAATATAATAAAGAACATAAAGATCAAGCGATGTGGAATCCAAATATATTTAGTGGAATGCCTTCGTATCTAATTTCATTCGGTGCAAAATACCCGTTTATTGGGCAGATATACAAACTCACGAACAAAGTTATGAACTGGCGAATTCTGATGCTGTTCATTATGGCATTGGGAGTTTATCTGTTTATGATCCATCTCAAATTTGATCCGATCATTGCTTTTATTAGTGCTATTGCTTTGCCGCTTTCGTGTCATTTTCTGGGTCTTCTGGAGATCGGGCATAACACTAAATTCAAGGCAGTCGTCTATATCCCCTGGATCATGTATGCAGTTCATTATTTAAAGGAACGACGAAGTTTGCTGGCTTTGGGAACAACTGCAATTCTGCTTATTGTGCAACTTAGGACTAATCACCCTCAGATTTCTTATTACACTTTTTTAATGGTTGGAATTTATTGGATCGCTCAATTTATCTGGTCAATAAAAGATAAAGATTTAAGATCACACATGATATTTTCTGCAATGCTTTTATTTGCATTTATCATCGCATTTATGGCAATTGCACAGCCATATTTTTCATCTTATGAATACGGGCATTACACTATTCGTGGGGGCTCAACCGGATTAAGTACAAGTTATGCGACCAGCTGGTCATTCCATCCAATGGAAATATTAACCTTTATGAATCCAAGTTTTTTTGGCGGTGTTTCTCCGTTTTATTGGGGCTGGATGCCGTTCACACAAACATCAATGTATATGGGGATTATCATCTTTCTGTTTGCAATTATCGCCCTATTCTATAATAAGAATAGATTGGTAAAAATTTTATTAAGTGTTTCTATATTCACACTTTTTCTTTCTTTTGGAAGGCACTTGCCATTCCTGTCAAATTTCCTGCTGGAGTATTTGCCGGGATTCAATAAATTCAGGGTGCCGGCAATGATACTTGTTCTATTGCAATTTGCAATAGTAATTTTAGCGGGATTTGGGATAAAAACAATTCTTCAGAAGATAAAAGAAAATGATAAGAATTTCTTCGACCTCTTTCAAAAAATACTTATTGCTGTTTTTGTGCTTTTCATTATCTTCCTCGCCTTTAGCAGTTCGTTGGAAAATCTTGGATTACAGCATTCAGGTGACTCTTCCAAATATAATCCTGCACAAATAAAGCAGCTCAAAGCTCTTAGATCGGAAAAACTGGTTAATGACGGTATCCAAACCGGACTTTTCCTACTGGTAAGTATGGGTTTGATATTGTTGGCAGGCAGAAAAAAAATTGGGAGATATCCATTCTTAATTCTCATTGCAATTTTTATTATCACTGATCTGCTACTCATTGACAGTAGGTTCCTGCAAAACGTGACCCCACAGCGAGATATTGAAAAAATTTATGAAAAAACAGATGCTGATAAGTTCCTTTTACAAGATACTGAAAATTACCGGATCTATCCGCTTGCCAGAGAGTTTGGACAGAATAGCTGGGCATATTATCATCAAACTATCGGTGGATATCATGGTGCAAAACTGAAGAGATATCAAGAGATTATCGAGAATTGTCTAAATGTAGAATTCTTAGATCGTATCCCGATAAACTGGAATATAGTGAATATGCTTAATGCTAAATATGTGATATTCACCCAGAAGTTGCCCTTGGATAATTTGGAGTATGCATATTATGACAGGAAGCAAAAGCAAACAGTTTATTTGAATAATACATATCTTCCACGAGCCTGGTTTGTGAATAATACTGAACTTATAAAGGATAAAAAATCAATCTGGAAAAAACTGAACGATCCTGAATTTTCACCGGCAGTAACTGCTATTGTAGAAAAAGAGATTCCAGCAACTTATACTCCCATAGAATCTTCTGTTACCCCAGATGGATTCGATCTTCATGACTTAAAATTCAATGTGGTTACGGACACGACTTCGTTCCTGACAATAAGTGAAATTTATTATCCTGCAGGCTGGAAAGCGTTCATTGATGGGAAAGAAACTGAAATATTCGCAACTAATTATATTCTGCGTGGAATTGTTGTTCCAAAAGGTGAACACGTAGTGGAAATGAAGTTTGAATCAAAAACATATTTATTGAGTTTGAAACTCAGTCTTATTGGATTGATACTGGCTGTATTGATTTTCATAATTGGACTCATATTTTATATTCGTTCAAATTTTCAGGGGAAGATAGTATATGTCCTCAAAGAATAACTTATACGTTGTAGCCACACATATTGGAAATCCTGATGATATTACTTTGAGAGCGTTGAAGGTTCTTAAAGAGGTAAATTTTGTGATCTGTGAGGAATTTAAAGTAGGAAGCAGATTGCTAAAGGGTTATGATATAAAAAAACCATTAGAACTTTTAAATGAACACAACGAAGCTGAGCAAACACAGATAATTCTGGATAGATTGGTCATGAATGGTGAAAATGCAGCGATGATAAGCGATGCAGGAACTCCACTCTTTGCCGATCCGGGAAACAATTTGGTTTGGCAGTGCCATCAAAGTGGAATTAGTGTAGTTCCAATACCGGGTGCTTCATCTATCATGACAGCATTAATGGTTAGCGGACTTAAACTTGAACAATTCTTATATTACGGTTTTTTACCGGCTAATAAAGATGAACGTAAACGAGCAATTAAACGTCTTCCCAATAATTATGATCTGATCTTTTTGGAAACTCCTTACCGGCTCAAGCAACTGTTAACTGACATGAAAAAAATATTGGGATCAAACAGGCAGGCAATAATTGCATATAAACTTACACAACCAAATGAAAAAATATTTTGGGGAAGTTTACACGAACTTATCACAATGACACAGGAGCTTCCAAAAGGTGAATTTGTTTTCATTTTGAAGAAAATCGAAATGTACAAAGGGAGAAAATATGCCAGATAAAAAATGGTTTTTCATTGTTAATTCAACAGCCGGAAGAGGAAAGACAGGCAAGAAAATAAACAAATTAGTTACATCCGTAAATGAGCATGAACTCGATTATGAGATAGAATTAACTAAAGCACCACAGCATGCAACCCAGCTTGCTCAAGAAGCAATCGGAAATGGATTCCATAACATTATTTCTGTGGGTGGAGACGGCACATTAAATGAAGTAGTAAATGGAATTATGCTTTCCGGAAAATCGGAAGAAGTAAATGTAGGAGTAATTCCTGAAGGTGGCGGCAACGATTTTGCCATGAGTTTCGAACTCTCTTCCAACATTGATAAAGCAATAGATATTTTGCAGAAATTCAATATAAGAAAAATTGATGTTGGTAAAATAGAAGATAGATATTTCGTTAATGCTCTGGGTATCGGCTTTGATGCCAGAGCTGCTCAGATCTCAAATAGGATCAAATATCTGAACGGACTGCCAAGATATCTTCTTGCTGTATTAAGAGCATTGGCTGCGTTAAAACCGTTTAATGCCGAAGTCAAATTAGATAATTATACATATAATTCACCTTTTTTGCTAATTGCTATTGGAAATGGGAAGTACACTGGTGGTGGGTTTTTGTTAACACCAGAAGCTATAGTAGACGATGGCTTTCTGGATATTTGTTTTATCAAAACGATCACACGTAGAAGGCTTCTATCTCTACTTCCATCTGCAATTAAAGGTCAACATTTAAAAGAACCGGAAGTTGATCTGAAACAGAGTAGAACAATAGAAGTAACAACTAAAACACCATTACCTTTTTATACTGACGGTGAACTCCCCAAATTAAAAAATCCGCTTCACTTCAAAATTGAATTATTCCCCAAAAAACTGAATTTGATTTGTTGAATTGTATTGAATCGTAAGGAAGAATGACGACGACTCGAGATGAGCATGTAAAGATACCTTCGACTCGTCGTAAACTTACGAGTCGAAATAAAATAGGAGCAATATGTCTGATCAAATATCATTATTTTCAGAAGAGAAAACACCAACCAATATTCCATTAGCAGAGAAGATCCGTCCTTCTAAGATCAAAGAGATAATCGGACAGAACGAGATAATGAAAGATGGTTCTCAACTGCGGAATATGATCGAGAACGATAATTATAGTTCCTTCATTTTATGGGGACCTCCCGGAACAGGAAAAACTACTATCGCCAGATTGATCGAAAAAAAAACAAAATCCAGGTTCATCTCTTTCAGTGCAGTGTTATCCAGTATTAAAGATGTGAGACTCGTAATGAAGGAAGCAGAATTCACGCTTAAAACGCAAAATAAAAGCACAATTTTGTTCATCGATGAGATCCATAGATTTAACAAAGCTCAACAGGATGCTTTCCTTCATTATTTAGAATCCGGCGCAGTTATTTTAATTGGAGCTACAACCGAGAATCCTTCTTTCGAAATTATCTCGGCACTGCTATCCCGCTGCAATGTTTTTGTATTAGATCAGCTTTCTGATGAAGATATTTCGCTAATTATTAAGCGTGCAATGAAAGAGATAAATGTAGAAGTAGAATTCGAAAAGAATTGCATTCCCTACATTGCAGAACTTTGTGGAGGTGATGCACGTAAAGCCTTGAATTATTTGGAAAGTATTATTAAGAATTCAAAAGACAAAAAGAAGATCGATATTAAATTTATTTCTAATATTCTCAGTCGGAAAGCAATGTCCTATGATAAAGATCGTGAGGAACATTATAATGTGATCTCAGCCTTGCATAAATCGTTGCGGGGAAGTGATCCGCAAGCCGGATTATACTGGCTTGCCAGAATGCTGGAAGCGGGAGAAAATCCGATGTATGTTGC
>JAYEKK010000029.1:0-20078 GCA_034660955.1 Candidatus Cloacimonadota bacterium
CCAATTGTTATGTCTTCTAAAGAATTTTCCATATTATTTACCTCAAATTATTTATTAATACAATTCCGGTGATTACCCCAACTGTATCATAAGCTAGATCATGCCAATTGAAACCGGTATCCTTTAGTTTTTTATCACTATACTCTTTTACCGTTCCTAATGCAAGTGTAAAAGAAACTGCAAAATAAACACTATTTTTGGAGGAATGTCCCAGAATATCTTTATTCATCCCATAATTCCAATAAGTTAGAAAGGCACTGCCTGTAAAATGCAGAACCTTATCTTCCCCCAGCCATTTACTTTCTCCTTGAAGGGAAACAACCAACAAAATTATGATAATAATAAATAAATATTTTTTCATATTTCTATACTGCCATCAAATACATATTCCACTTTTCCGGTTAGGAAGATATTGTCTTCTTTTAGCTCAACAGTTACATTTCCACCGGGCATTTGCACTTTAATTGGAGACGTTAGAAAACCCTTCTTTATTCCACAAAAACTTGCAGCACAAGCTCCGGTCCCGCAGGCAAGAGTTACCTCACTCCCACGTTCCCAAACTTTTATTTCAATTTCATTTTTATTTATTACTTTTACAAATTCAACATTGATCCCATCAGGGAAGAAGGCGGGATTATCAATAATTGCCCCTTGATATTTGGCAATATTATCAGATAGGGATTCCATGAAAGTAACAAAATGTGAATTTCCAACCGAGATCAAACTTCCGGCATGGTTATTTATGGTGAGTTCTTCATCTTCAATAAATTCAGGAATACCAAGATCAATTGTTACTAATCTTTCTACGTTGTTTTTTATCAGTCCGGTTTTTTTACCGGCAAGAGTATCTACTGTTATCTTATCTTTGCCAAATTTCTGCGAAAGATAAAAGGAAACGCAGCGCAGAGCTGAACCGCACATCTTTCCTTCAGAGCCATCTGCATTGAACATTCTCATTTTTGCATCACAGTTTTCTGAACTAACGATTAATACTATTCCATCTGAACCGATACTAAAATTTCTTTTAGAGAGTTTTATTGCTAGTTTGGAAAAATCTATCTTGGGGAGTAGTCTATCGATCAGATCGAAATAGATGTAATCATTACCTTGAGCGTGCATTTTAAAGAAGTTTAGTTTCATATAAGATTAACCTATTATCTCGTTTAATTTATTGGTAAAATTATAAAATCCGGTCTTATCATTGATCCATTTTGCTGCCTTTATTGTACCTAATGCAAGTCCGTTTCTGTTACGTGCAGTGTGTTTTAGCTCAATTGTATCAGATTCCGAATCAAAGTTGATAGAGTGCATTCCTGGGATATCACCACTGCGAACACTGGCAAAATGGAATTCATTTTTTTCAATCTTTCTATTAAGCTTTTCATATTTAGCTAAAGTTTTTCTATCAATATTTTTCAAGATGATTTCAGAAATAACTTTTGCAGTTCCGGAAGGGCTGTCCTTCTTTTTATTATGGTGCATTTCCAATCCGTAAAGATCGTAATCTTCTGCATAGTTCATTAATTTTGCAGTAGACTTTATTATCGAGAAGAACAGGTTCATCCCAATAGAAAAATTTGAACCGTAAATAAATCCCGTACCCTTTTTTTCAACCATCAATTTTATCTTATCAAGCTTGTCGTACCAGCCGGTAGTGCCTGAAACAACATTTTTACCCAAGTCAATTAATTTCTTGATGTTGCCAAAGGCAGCATCGGGTGTAGAGAATTCAATGCATACATCAGCATCGGTAACTGTTTCAGCAGTTATCTCATTTCCAAGAAGCGGATCTATTATTGCTACAATTTCACAATCGTTGTTCTGAGAAATCTGCTCAATAAGTTTACCCATCTGACCATAACCAATTAATGCAATTTTTAACATATACTATCCTTTATTACGACTTTAATTTTACAACGAACAAAAGAAAATTAACAACTAACAAAAACGAACTGACACGAACTAAAGAAAAACTTAAATTTCTAAAGCATAAAATTAGGAATCCTTATAATGTCAAAACCATTTTTATCCGGTGGAAAATTTATTATTACACCTAATTTGTAACCTGTTGTTTTTAGATAATTCAGAATTTGGGCTTTGTGAATATTAGTAATAGATTTAGCAGTCTTCAACTCAATAATTATCTTTGTGTTAACTACCAAATCTGCTATATATTCACCAACAGGTTCCCCTTTATAATTTACTATTAACTTCATTTGAGAATCAACATTTAGTCCTTTGGATATCAGTTCTTTCTTGATTGAATTTTCGTAAACTTTTTCAAGAAAGCCATTTCCTAACTCTCTACGGACTTCAATACAAGCTTGTTTGATTATATAGAATTCTTCTTTATATATCAAATCATCCATAAGATTATTACTCCTATATTTTACAACTAATTCAAACGAACTAACACGAACAAAAGAAAATTAACAACTAACAATAACGAACTGACACGAACTAAAGAAAAAAATAAAAAAACTTATGCAAATAACATTTCCGTTGTTAGTTCTTGTTAGTTTTTGTTCGCTGTTTATACTTTTACAACGACCATGCTGTTTACACTTCTATCCTTTTGAATATTCTCTTATAACTTCTTTAACCCACTTAGTACCATTTTCCAAATCAACGAGCATAATATATTCATTAACAGTGTGAACATTTTCCATGCCGCTTCCAACAACCGCCATTTTCAAACCCTTGAAGTTAAAGATATTAGCATCACTACCACCACCACTGATTCCACTTTTAAAAGGCAGACCAATGTTCTCAGTAGCTTTTTTAGCAAGTAGTATACACGGATCATTTTTTTCAAGTACAAATGCCGGATATTCCTTTTGGATAATTGATTCAATAAAAGCTTGGAAATCACTAAGTTTATATTTTGCTGCAGTATCAATTAATATTTGTTTAATGTTATCTGTAACTTTTTGCAATTTATCAGAATTATGGCTTCTCGCTTCAGCTTTTATAATAATTTCTTTAGGAATAATATTAGTTGCAGTTCCACCTTCTATTATTCCAATATTGCAGGTAGTTTCTTCATCAATTCTACCCAGCTTCATTTTAGAAATTGCTTCCGATGCAATTTGAATTGCACTCACACCAAATTCGGGAGCTGCGCCAGCATGGGATTCTTTTCCGTGAATTGTGAATTTCATGCTATTTTGAGAAGGGGCTCCTGTAACAACATGTCCAATTTTATGTGAATCGAGAGCATATCCAAACTCAGATTTTATATTTGATAGATCAACGAGTTTTGCACCCAGAAGTCCGATCTCTTCCGAAATAGTAAACAAAACCTCGATGGGAGCATGATCTTCTTCAGCTTCCTTGATCTCCTTTATTGCCCAAATCACTTCAGCAATTCCCGATTTATCATCAGCACCGAGAATTGTTGTGCCATCAGTTGTTATCCTATCGTCTTTGATCTGTGGTTTGATACCATTTCCCGGAACAACTGTATCCATGTGTGCACAGAAAAGAATTGGTTTTTTATCAATGTTGCCTGGAAAATAACCGTAAAGGTTTCCAATATTTCCACCGGTTTTTTCATGAGCATTATCAAAAGTAACTTCCGCTCCTAAGTTACGTAGATCTTCTGCAATCTTCATAGCTACGGTTTTTTCATTTTTAGATTCACTATCGATCTTGATCAGCGAAATAAAATAATCTATAAGTGTTCCTTTCATAAAAAATCCTTATTATTTTAAATAAAACTTGAGGGAGAGCATTTTCTGTCAATAGGAAAAATTGATAGACAAATTCTTTATTACTGCATTATTTGATGCTTAGAAAGTTAGGTGGAGGGAATTTTGAGCAAAATCATCTGGTTGTCATTATTAATCTCAATATTTTTTGGATGCAGTTCAAATGTACAATTTAGAACTAAAGGAGCTTCCAAAAAACATCTTGATCAAAGATACGGGAAATCAGGAGCTTACGAAACAAAAGTAAAAAAAGGTGATGAATTCTACTTTGTATGTTCATATTATGGTAAGAAATTCCACGGACGTCAAACCGCTAATGGTGAGATCTTTGACATGAATAAGCTAACCTGTGCTCACAAAACTCTACCCTTTAATACAAAATTAGAAGTTTCAAATGAAGATAACGGAAAATCTGTAATTGTGCGGGTGAATGATAGAGGTCCTTTTGTTAAAGGAAGAGATTTAGATCTATCTCAAGCAGCTGCACAAGAAATAGGATTGATACCATATGGCGTTAAAAAAATGAAAATAAGAATTTTAGAAAAATAATGAATAAATTTGTAGAAATAAACAAGAAAGTAAAACAGGCATTAAAAAATAATAAACCTGTTATTGCATTGGAATCTACAATAATTTCACATGGAATGCCGTATCCCCAGAATATCCGAGTTGCTAAAGATTTGGAGAAGATTGCAGAAGATGCCGGTGTAGTTCCAGCTACTATCTGTTTGATGAATGGCAAAATAAAGATAGGTCTTAATGATAATGAACTGGAAATGCTGGCAATCAGTAAAGATGTAGCTAAAGTATCACGCAGGGATTTTGGCAGAATATTAGCTTCCAAAAAAATAGGTGCTACAACAGTTGCTGCCACAATGATAGCTGCACATCTGGCTGGTATAGAAGTTTTTGCAACAGGTGGAATTGGTGGTGTTCATCGTGGTGCGGAAGACTCATTTGATATTTCTGCAGACTTGCAGGAATTTGCACAAACTCCGGTTATTGTTGTTTCTGCCGGTGCTAAAGCAATTCTTGATCTTTCAAAAACTCTGGAAGTCCTGGAAACTTTTGGTGTTCCTGTTTATGGATTTCAAACTGATCTTTTCCCGGCTTTCTATTCTGCAGAAAGTGATCTGCACATCGATAGAATCGATTCCGAGAAAGAGATCGCAGAAATTTATAAAACTAATATGCAACTTGGTTTAAACAATGGAATTTTGGTTGCAAACCCAATACCTAAAAAGTATGAAATTCCGTTTGAAGAAATGGATAAACATATAAAAATTGCTTTGGAAAGAGCAAAAAGAAATAATATTACCGGTAGAGGACTTACACCTTTTTTGTTGGCTGAGATCGTGAAAATAACTAAAGGCTCTTCATTAGAAACAAATATAAAACTTGTAGAAAGTAATGTTGCTTTAGCTTGCAAAATTGCTAAAGCATTTTAATGTTAGCTATTTTTCCCGACCCGCCTTCGTCTCGGTTTTCATCTCGTTCCCAAGACAAACTTAGGAACGAGTATACTTCTTTATTGGACATTCCTTGTTCGACATTCATCATTCATTTTCAAGTCGATACTTTGTCATCCTCGAATAAGCGGGTTTGTTATTTCGAATTTTGTATTTGGGATTTATTTGTTTTTTGGAATTTGTTGTTTGTATTTTTAATAGATTTACCCATTTAAAACTAAAAATAACCATTCCCGATTTATCGGGAAAATGACAACTCTATTGTCTTTTTGAGAACTAAAACGCCTGCAACATCATATCCCAGGGTAAGTTCAATATTACAGATTGAAGTTTATCGAACGGGATTTGGAGAATTCCCCAGATAAACCACATCAGGAGTAAAGACTTCCAATCATACCTATAAACCAACCACATGATAAATCCTGAAAGCACAACTTTTAGATGCCATCCTCCAATGAAAGCCATAATCCAGGTTCCATGAAATCCATGTCCTTGATGTGAGATATTTCCTAATAGGGAAATTACGAATATTAATGAAGAAGCAAGAAGTGCTTTTTTATAACTTTGGTGTTCAGTTGTCAAATCGTTGACCGTCCACAATAGCAAAGCATTAATCGGTATGAAAATAATTGAAATAATTATTTTACCTAACATAGTCTATTCTCCTATTATTTTCCTTGTTGATAAGTTGAACTTATCAACACAATTGCGTTTGCATCCGGCAACTGCCGGATGCAAACGAGGTCATATATTCATAAACTTTTTCACATTTGCGATAAAAGCAGCATTATGCCCCGCATTACTTATTGTAACTCTAACGTGTTTTGCTAATACCGGATGATGCCAAACTGGACGGATAGCAATATCATTTTTAGAGAGATAATTGAATAGATCTTCTGTTCTATCTCCGGCAGAGAATGTAAGAAAATTAGTAGCTGTTGGATGAACTATTATTCCATCGATTACTGATAGTTTTTGGAAAACATACTTTTTATTCTCAATAATTTTTTTGTTATGTTCCAAAAATATCTCTTTATTCTCCAGCATTGTTGAGATCATCGTTTGAGTCATTAAATTCAGATGGAATATGGTCATAACTTTTTCCAGTTCTTTAATATTATCAGGATGAGAGATTATGTAACCGAAACGAAGCCCGGCAGCAGAAAAGGATTTAGAAAACGAACGTACAATAACCAGATTTGGATATTCATAAATTTTATCTGCAAAGGTTTTCCCTGAAAACTCAAAATATGTTTCGTCAATTAGAACCAGTCGTTTACTTCTTTCTAATATCTCAACAATTTTACTTTCATCCAGCAGATTTCCGGTTGGATTGTTGGGATTGCACAGAATTGCAAGCTTGCAGTTTTTATCATCGCAAAGTTTTAGATATTCCTCAACAGAAAAATCAAAATCAGTGTTTAGAGAAAGGAATTTTATGCCCAATCCAACTGCTCCCGAATAGCTTTTATAGTCGAAATAAGTAGGAGCAAGCGAGACAGCAAATGAATTATTATCGTTTCTAACAGAATTGAAAAGATAATAAAGCATTTCATCAGCACCGTTGCCAAAAGCTAAACATTCAGGTGCAACATTTGCATAATCAGAAAGTTGCTTTCTCAATGTTTTTGTAATGTCGTTGAAGTAGCGATTTAGATGAACATTTTTCATTTTTTTTAAAAATTCATCTTTTACAACTTCAAATGGATTTAGCGAACTTTCATTAAGTCCCATTTTAATTTTCTTATCCGGAACGTTGATATTCACCGTCTTCTTACTTTTCAGGTCTTCTCTAAAATAATACATTTTATCCTCATATTCAATTATGCGAGAATTAGCAATTTAATGAGATATTTAGTCAAATAGAAAATAGAAGAAAATGGATTTCACATTATAAGAATGTTTGTCTTTCTGAGAATTTCTTCAAAGAAATTTCTTACGAAGAATCTCATTATTAGTGGAGATTCTTCCTAAGAATAATCCCGAAAGCTTTCGGGATCAGGATGACAAACAAACTCTATTGTAGAATTCTCGGTCTCGTTCCCAATCCTCAGATTGGGAATGCTTAATTTGGGAAACCCCGTTTCATCTATCGGGTTATTTCTTAAAACAGGGGTTTTGTCCTTATAACGTTCCCAAAGTGGGCTTTGGGAACGAGAATCACTCAGCTTAGGAGAAAATTAATGTAGAAACTATTAGACAAATTTATTTGAATCTTAAAAATCCAATTCTAAATGGTCAGGAGATAGAATATTGATATGAAAAAGATTAAATTTATTATATTTATTTTTATTTTTTCCACATCCCTTTTTTCCGTGATCGAAGAAACAGAATCATTACAAAATTTCCTTTATGGAGAAGCTCCAAATTGCGAATTTGATAATTGGATGAGTCATGTTACTGAAGGAATAGCTGATCCAGGCTATAATCTTTATGCACCCTGGGATGTACAATCAGATGGATTTGGAGATTATGTAATTCCCACAGAAGGTGATCTTGTTAGCTGGGGTTTGATAATTGATGAATTCTTGCTGGGTAATTTGGATGAAGCACAAAGCATGATCGATACGACTTCTTATCCTTATGAAGTAGTTATTTTTAATGATACCGATACAGACAGAACATTTTACATGCTGCGTGAAATTCCCAATGATTCACATTATGATGATAACCAGACCGAAGATCCCGGCGATGATGAATTCGGTGCATTTGATTATGGATGGGGATTGTATATTTATTATCCCGAGGGAGAATATCCGCATATTATTACTGCACCACATCCAAATGATGATTATATCACTGTTCCAATAGCTCATAAAGCATTTATAGATATTAGTTCAAAATTTTTACTTATCTCCGGTTGTGGAAGAGAAGTTGTGTGGACGAATGTTGGTAACTATGATAATAGCAAAACTCTTTGTGACCCTTCCCGAAGAGAAAATCACGTCTTTAATGTAAGCTATCAAAGATTCTGTGATCTTATCCGTGATGAATTTGATAGACATGAGTTCAGTTTGCAGATTCATAGTTATGATTGGGGAAACAGGCATTGGGGATATCCAAACGTGCAAATCTCCGCTAGTTATCATGTTGGATCACCTGACCTTCCAATTAGAGATCACTCTTCAATGGGTAACGATATTGTTAATGTTCTCGATCCGGTGATTCTTCCGGCAAATACTGTTGGATTACATGACCCTGTTTATATGAATGAATTTTATGGTTTTCATTGCAGCGAATATGAATTTAATTATTCAAATAGTGATACCACTTTTGCCGTAAACACTAATATTGATCTCTGGGGATACAGTCAGAATAGGCAGATCGTTTATACAAATTCCGGTTTAAGCCAATACGATAATATAGAAAGATTTCTGCATCTGGAAATGGATGAACTTCCCAACGTTTATTCGCAAACATCAACTAATTATTATTGGTTTCATGGTTGGAATCCAGTAACCCAAGTTTGGGATATGGAACACAGGTTTGACCATACACTTACCTATTATTCACCGTGGATAGATGCTCTGGCAGAAGTCCTTCCTGCAATTTATCAAATGGATGATAATGAGATCCCTGTTGCTCCATCTGAACTTCAAATTGTTACGGAATGCGCAAATTATATTGAAATTCAATGGAATCCCGGAGATTGCTTTGATATGGACACTTATCAGATCCTCTATTCTACTGAACCAATATCAAATGGCGGATATTCCATTAGGGATAAAAATAATTATGGAAGACTGGCATGCCTGGCTCAAGACAGTTATACTTTAGGTGGTCTGTCTCCTGGAGAAGGATATTATTTTGCAGTAAAAATATTAGATAAGAACGGTAATGAATCTGAATTGTCTAATGAAATATTTGGAACAACCGGTCCGGCTGTAATTGATGACATTATCTGTTATGGAAGAGATGAATACATCAATTTAGAATGGGAAGCATCTGCTATCGGTGTATATTCAGGGTTCAATATATACAAAAAAACTTCGGAGAACGATTTTGAATTAGTTGATACTTGGGAAGTTAATCCTGAACTTGTAGGAATAGCAGGAGATAACGTTCCTTATTCATATATTGACACAGATGTTGAGAATGGGCAAATATATACGTATAAATGGGGTATTGAAAATAATAATATAGAATATCCATTTGCTGATGAACCTTCTGCAGTTTCACAAAAAATATATGAAATTTGTGCAACACAATTAACCGGAACATTCAGTGATACCTGTTACTTTGGATATAATGAATTCGCTTCCAATGGTTATGATTCTAATTTTGAAATTGCAGCTGATGATTCTTTAGTTGGAGATTATTTTTTCTGTCAGTTCTATGAGCAATATTGGAACAACGTTCCTAATAATTATGAACAAGAGATCTACGGTGCTTACAATACTGAAGAACAGCTTAAAAGCTGGGTTTATCGAGTGCGTACAAATCAATTGAATTTACCGATTGAAATAAACATTACAAATTTGGATAGAAATGCTGAAAGATTCTATCTTTATGTAAATGGGCAATATATTGACCTTTCAACCAGTGCTTATACTTTCACTCCAACTAACTCTAATTACTACACTTTTACTTTGTATTATGGTAACTTAACACCTTCATTGGATTTTGATGCTATTCCCAATCAGTTACTCTATCCAAATGAAGTTCTTGAAATTAGCTGGTCAGTGAATATGAGTACCACTATCGATCATATAAATGTTTATGCAGAAAATGATGAGATAACAATTCCAATCGAAATGGAGTTATATCCAACAATTTCTAATGTTGAATGGATTGTTCCACAGCTATTATTTGAAGACCTGAGTTGCAGGATAGATCTGGTTATGGATGAAGGTGACACATTGCATCATTATTCAGCTTATAGTTTTGGGATCATCTCTCCGCAAAATATTGTGGAAACTTATCAGGGTTGGAATCTGATGACAAAGAATTTTAATACGAATCAATATTCCACCGAGGAGATATTTGGTGAGAATGTAGAGTTTTATGAATTTATTGATGATGAATTTAATTTAGTGGATGAACCGGAATTTCTTCATCCTTATTGGAATTATGCTCCACAAGATAACTATTTTGCTTTAAATAATGTAACCATGCAGAAAACTGCATACAGTATGCAAATGAGTTCTGGATGGAATATTATTCCAAATCCACATAGAGCGCATTATGATATTGATCAGTTAGTTTTCTCTGTGAATAATGTTGATTACGAATATTATCAAGCTGTGCAGAACAGATTGATCGAGCCTGCTGTATTTGATTTTAATAATAGCTTTGATCCGGCTTATGAGTTGGTTTCAACTAATGCCTATTATTTATATTGTTATGAAGATAATATTACGGTGAAATTCATCCCATATTATTCAAACGAATTTTCTCCAGAATATGAGTTTAACTGGAAAGCAAGGATAAATGTAGAGCAAGAAAACACAGATCTGTCATCTATTATTGTTGGAACTTCCAATTTTGCAAATTCACAATATAATACAAATTACGATCTTCTTAAACCACTTGCAAAACCATTCGAGGATATTGTCACATTCAGTATTCCTATGGAAATTGGTGGAGTAACACAAAAGCTGCATCAATCTATTACTTCACCACTGGATGAAACACAAAATTACACCTATTCTTGGAATACAGAATTACAACTTGCTGATCTGCAGCCGCTATTCTTTGATGCTGAGAGTTTTGATCTTCCTGGAAATGCAAATATCTTTATTGAGATGCCGGAAGGTTATCAGCAAATTCCAGAAAATGGTTTTGTGGAACTTACTCCAGTTGATACACTTTTTACTTTCACAATATTAATTACAGATCAAGATGAGATCAATGCAGATGATATGGTTGTTTCAAACACATTCAGATTACAAAACTATCCAAATCCATTTAATCCCGAAACAATTATAAATTATAGTATCCCAGAAGAAGGTAAAGTTGAGTTGAACATTTATAACATTAAGGGTCAGAAAGTGAAACAGCTTGTCAGCGATCAGCTATCAGCAGGTCAGCATTCAGTGGTTTGGAATGGAACTAATAAACATAATAAACGTGTTGCATCGGGTGTTTACTTCTATAAATTAGAAATTAATGATTCCAAATTACTGATCAATAAAATGTTGCTGTTGAAATAAATTGGAGACATAATGAAAATATTCTTACTTGTTTTATTTATTTATTCTGTCACATTAATTCTTGCTGTAGATATCTGGGAAGATGGTTTTGAAGAATTAACCGGCTGGGTATTGAATGGAGAATTTGAAATAGATTCTCCTCAAGGATTAGGTGGAGAGTATGGAAATCCTGATCCAACCTCGGCTTATGCTGGAAGTAATGTTCTGGGTGTAGATCTTACGGGACTTGGTGCAAGCTTGGGTGATTATGAAAGTGATCTGGGTGCTCATGAGTATTTTGCCATATCGCCTGCTATTGATTGCAGCGAGTTTGTTGGAGTTGAGTTGAATTTTATGAAGTGGTTGAATGTTGAACAACCGGCATATGATCATGCCTACATCAGTGTGAGCAATGACGATGGAACAACCTGGATTGATATTTGGACAAATTCTAGTGTGGTTACAAACAATTCATGGAGTATTTCCAACTATGATATCTCCGAAATAGCTGACCTTAATAGTGAAGTTCGTATCCGGTTTTCAATTGGAACTACAGACGGCTCCTGGCAATACAGTGGTTGGAATATTGATGATCTCACAATCACTGGCAATCCGGTTATCTATGGTGCTATCGAAGGAAATGTTATCAATGAAGATAATGGTGAGCCAATTGCTTTTGCTCCGATAATGAATCAATATGGGAATACGATGTCTGATGGAGAAGGATATTTTATATTAAATAATATCCCAACAGGGAATCAAGAGATTACAATAAATGCACTCGGATATATTCCATTTTTACAGATAAATATAATTATTACAGAAGATGATACAACTTATGTGTTATGTGAGCTTGAGCCAGATCCAAATACTCCTCCTCCTCCGCAAAATCCTCAGGCTTCCGTATATGATGGGAATAATGTTCATCTTACCTGGGAAGAACCTGACCTGCCAGACGAAGAATTATTGGCATATAATGTATATAGAAATGGAATTATTGTACAGAGTGTCATAGCTGAAGAATATTTTGATCTTAATCTTATCAACGGAGATTACAGTTATTTCATTTCCGCAGTTTACGACTCGGGAGAATCACTTCCCACAGATACGGTTAACGTTCAAATAAACGTTGTTGGATTGGAAGATGATGTGATCCCAAATAGTAACTACGATCTTTCAAACTATCCTAATCCGTTTAATCCTGAAACAACCATTTATTTTGAAACCACCAGCCTTCGCAATGCTTCGGCTCGGCAGGCAAATTTACACGAAAATTCACGAATTGAGATTTATAACCTAAAGGGACAGAAAATCAAGAGTATACCTGTCATCCTGAGTGATGCGCAGCATTGTATCGAAGGATCAGTTATCTGGAACGGTACAAACCAAAATAATCAACCTGTTTCAAGCGGTATATATTTCTATCAATTAGAGATTGATGGGAAAATAGCAGCTAAAAGTAAAATGATGCTGTTGAAATAAGTGATTTCGTGAAATATAAGTTGGTCTTATTCGATGCTGATGGAACACTCTTTGATTTTGATACAGCAGAAAGACAAGCTTTTGAAAAAACATTTAAACAATTTGGGATCACTGAAAATCTAAGGCAATTGCACAAAGAATATGAAATTATTAACATGAGAATTTGGCGGGATTTTGAGCAAAAGAAAATTACTTCTAAAGAATTAAGAATTGAACGTTTTCACAGATTTTTTAGTAAAGAGAATTTACCGCTTGATCCTGTAGTCTTCAGCCCGATCTATCTGAAATATCTTTCTGAAGGAACTCACCTCTTGCCGGGAGCTGAAGAAATAGTCAGCTTCTTATTTGGGAAGTGTGAACTTGCACTTGCCACAAATGGACTTGCCGATGTACAAAATCCCCGTTTTGCAGATTCAGATCTGGCAAAATTTTTCCAGCATATATTTATTTCTGAAGAGATAGGGCATCCAAAACCTGATCCTGAATTTTTCGAGCATATATTTTGTAAACTTCCTCACAAAGAGTCTTCTATAATCATTGGAGATAATTTAACTTCAGATATAATGGGTGGAAATAATTTTGGAATTGACACATGTTGGTTCAATCCAAATAAACGTATCAATGAAAGTGGTGTGATTCCCACCTTCGAAATTAGTAATTTAAATGAATTGAGATCATTATTAATATAGTTATAAAAAAATGAAGTGAGATCGTGATTTAGAAGGGGTTTAGTACTTACCCGATAAAGAATCATATCTCATTATAAGGAGAAAAATATGAACACAGTCAAAAAGAAGAGCAGTCTTCCTTTAATTTTATTCATAATAGCTGTTCTTGCATTTATTTATGTTTTCCCACGGATCCTTATTTCCGCATGGGGACCAAGCGATCCTTGGACGTGCTATCTTTATCAATATGGATTTGGTGCTATCACATTTTGCATCGGTATTTACCTGATATTTAAATCTGGTTCCTGCAAACTTGGACGAGGGAACGATACTTTCTGGTTCAAATGGATAATTGCAGGTTTCTTCCTCTTTGCAATAACTCATGCAGTTTGGATATTATTAGCATTGTATATGCCTGTGAAGGGAGGAGTGTAGATGGAACATCTAAGTCAACTTAATTTAGAGCCAAGTGCATATTGGACAATTGGAATTGTTGTAATACTATATTCTCTAATGATTGCAGGTTTTGGTGGATATTTCTCAAGATTTAGTAAGAATATAAATGATTATTTTTATAGTGGACAGAGATTTGCCTGGTGGCTTGGTGCTGCAAGTATGATAGCTACCGGAATTGGTTCCTACAGTTATCTTAAATATTCTCAACAGGGATTTGAAACAGGTATGAGCAGCTCGATGACCTACACGAATGACTGGTTTATTATACCATTCTTCATGTTTGGTTGGTTACCTATTATCTATTTCTCAAAGATCAAATCTATTCCCGAATATTTTGAACGTAGATTCAATAGAACTTCACGTTATATATCACTTGTAATAATTATGGCGTACATGTTATTCTATATTGGATACAATCTGTTTACTATTGGTATTGCAATGGAAGGCTTACTTGGCGTTCCATTGATAATTACTGTGCCAATAGCAACGATTTTGCTGGGTGGTTATGTTACTTTTGGAGGGCAGACGGCGGTTATTTTTACTGATCTCTTTCAAGGTATTATGCTATATATAGCCGGTGGAATTGCTATTGTTGCTGGAATTGTTGCTCTGGGAGGTTTTGGAGAATTCTGGTCTTGGCTGCCGGTAACTCACAGATTACCATTTGTAGATCTTTTGAATGATCCAAAATTTAATACAGCCGGTCTTTTCTGGGGAGAAGCACTGGCTGGAAGTATCGCTTTCACATTTATGAACCAGGGTTTCATAATGAGATACCTGGCTCTAAAAAGTGTAAACGATGGAAGAAAAGCAGCAATCTTCAATGTACTTTTCACATTGCCATTCTCAGCTATCATTGTTGGTGCTGTTGGTTGGATAGCCAAATCTCTTATTACTAAACAAACTGCCATGGGTGGAGCTTTGGAAGGTCTTGATCCAATTCATATTACAAACCATTTCCATACGTTTATTGTAGTTGCCTGGGAGACATTACGGCATAATACGATAGTCTTCGGTTTTGTGATAGCTGCTCTTACAGCAGCTTTAATGTCAACAGTCGACACATTGATCAACGCCTGTTCTGCAATTGGTATTTATGATATCTACAAACCGTTATTCAAACCTGAAGCAGATGATAAACATTATTTGAAAGCAGCCCGTTGGGTTTCAGGTGGAACTGCGTTACTTGGATTATTGCTTGTTTATATGTTCTCACATATGAAAGGCAGCTTGATGTCTATCCATTACAAAGGTATTATGATAATAATTCCATCAATTGTTACAACTATTTTCCTGGGAATATTCTGGAGAAGATTTACTGCAAAAGCTGCAAATATTGCTATGCTTGTTGGATCTGGATTTACAATTCTCACAGTGTTTATCCCTGATATGATCAATCCTCTTGCTGCATTTGTTTCTGCACCACAAAATGGGATTTTCATTTATACAAGAGCTCTTTTTGGAATGTTGCTTACCGCAGTAGTAGGAATAACAATAACATTACTTACTAAAGAAGCTCCGAATCATGCTGAGAAGATAAACGGACTTACAATTGATACCCTCGATTATGCAATGGAACAGTATAAAGGTGGAAAACCAAATCATGTGAAAGGCGAGAAGATCAGAAGACTTCCAGTACTTATTGATGAATCGATTCCTGTTGGAAAAATATCTCTTTCAAATGCGATTATGGCACGTATGAAAGCTAATGTGGAAGATCTTATTTATATGGAAGATTCGCGCTGGTACCTGGGTGGACTTCGTTCTGATCATGTGAAAGTTTATACACCTCATGATGATAATGATGATGTGAAAATGTCATTAGAAACATTTGAGAAAGCGATGATGTTAAAAGATAAACTGATAACATTAGAGAAAATATTCTAATTGTGATAGATACTGAACGCCTCTCGGAAGGGAAGCGTTTTTTTGAATTCAATGAAATTTAATAACCTTATTTTATTTATTTTAATCATGGTCATATTTGGCTGTGGACAACAGGCAGAACTGGGAACTAAAAAAAACCCGATAAAAATGTATTTCGTTCCTTCTATAGAAGCTGATAAGATAATTACCAGCGGAAAAGAAGTTGCTGATATAATACATGAGAAAACTGGATATTATTTCCATATTGCTGTTCCTGCCAGCTATGCCTCAGTTATAGAAGCTATGGGAACTGAAGAAACCGATATTGCCTGGCTGGCAACTTATGCATACATTCTGGCAAATCAGAAATTTGATGCAGAAGTGGCTCTCACAGTCGTTCGGAAGGGATTTGATAAATACAGAGGTCAATTTATTGCTCGATCGGACAGAAATATAAATACTCTAGAAGATATTGAAGGGAAAATAATTGCATACACAGATGCTGCTTCCACTTCAGGATATATCTATCCATCGGCTCTGTTGATCGAGAAAGGTATTCATCCGGAAAAATATTTTTTTGCCGGTGGTCATCCACAAGTGGTTCTAGCTGTTTATAGTGGTAGAGCTGATGTGGGCTGCGCTTTCTGGACGCCTGTTAACAAAGAAGATGCTCATGATGCGCGGAGTACTGTTATTGAAACATTTCCGGATGTTATGGAAAAAGTCAAAATAATTGGTTTTACAGAGTGGATCCCTAATGCTACAGTTACTTTCCGAAAAAAATTTCCACTGGAAATGAAAGAAAAAATCGTTAATGCTCTTCTAGAATTTGCAAATGAAGATGAAAACCGAGAGACTTTAAAAAATTTATTGGAAATAGATAACTTTATTCGAGCATCTGATAAAGATTATGACAGCGTACGAGAAGCAATGAAAACAATCGGGGAAGATAATTTTTAATTTAGTGGATTAGAATTATGAAAATCGAATTGATCCATCGGGATGAGAAATCCAAAATAAATGTAGGATAAATGAAAGATATCATTGAAATTAAAAACCTGAACAAAAATTATGTCGGCGGAACACATGCTCTAAAAGATATTAATTTAAATATAAAAGAAGGTGAATTCTGCATTCTTCTAGGTCTTTCCGGTTCCGGTAAAACTACACTTCTCCGTTGCCTGAATAGGCTTATCGAACCAACATCCGGTGAAATTCATTTCGATGGGGAAGATATTATTGTAGCAGAAGGGCAAAAACTTCGCTTAATTCGTCGAAAGATCGGTATGATATTTCAACAATTCAACCTGATAAAAAACTTGAGTTCGCTCACAAATGTTCTAACTGGTAAATTAGGATATTTATCCCTATTGTATTCACTTGCATTATCCAAAAATAAGACGGATGTGAAAATTGCCTTGGGAAACTTGCAGCGTGTAGGGTTAAAAGATTTTGCTGAAAACAAGATAAAGAATCTAAGTGGTGGAGAGCAACAGCGTGTTGCAATTGCCCGGGCATTGATGCAGAATCCCAAAGTTATACTCGCAGATGAGCCGGTTGCCAGTCTTGATCCTGCCACAGCCGATTCCGTAATGCGATACCTTGGAGAATTAAATAAAAAAGATAAGATCACAATTATCTGTTCACTTCACTTTCTCAGCCTGGCAAGAAAATATGGTACTCGAGTAGTTGGTCTGAAAGATGGTGAAATCGTTTTTGATGGCACTCCAAAAGAGATCGATAAAAAGAGATTCAAAGAGATTTATGGGGAAGATGCAGAGGCGGTAGAGATCAGATGAAAAAAGATAATAAACTCAAGCTGAATCTTCAGGCAATTCTTACCGATTTGCTTATTTGGATTTATATCTCCGGATGTATTTCTTTTTTGCTTAATCGCTGGTTCGAAGTAGTAATACCCAGTGTACATATTGTGATCTATGGTTCGGTTATAAGTATAATTGTAATTATGTGTGGTATTTCAATTGGCAGAAAATTGTTCCTTCCCACAAAAAGAACAAATAATAAATGGTTTAAAACTTTCTGGGGATGGTCAATTGTATTGATACTACTAATTACATTCATAGTGGGTTGGATAATGGTGGAAGTTAACCCTTACAAATTCTTCACGAAATTTAAAAATGCCGGTGGAATTATATCCGGTATTTTTGACCCGAATCTTGATCTTTTATTAGTGAGTTTAGCTGCTTTGGCAGAAACTATCTACCTGGCTTTACTTGCTACGATATTTGCTATTCCATTTGCATTTTTTCTCAGCTTTTTTGCTGCGCGTAACCTGATGCCAAAGACTTTAACAGGAAACACAATTTATATTATTATTCGTTCTTTTGCAACGGTTTTTCGCTCAATAGAAGCTATTGTATGGGCTATCATTTTTAGCGTGTGGGTTGGGATCGGTCCCTTTGCCGGTATGTTGGCTCTAATGATACATTCAATTGCCGCCCTAACCAAACTGTATTCCGAGCAGATCGAAAGTATTGATCCCGGTCCTGTAGAAGCAATAAAAGCAACTGGAGCAAATTCACTTCAGATTTGGGTTTTTGGAGTTGTTCCGCAGATCATTTCACCGTTTCTTGCCTTCACTATTTACAGGTGGGATATCAATGTGCGCATGGCTACGATTGTTGGTTTTGTTGGCGGTGGTGGTATCGGACTTCTCCTTCTTCAGCAGCAGCAACTTTTACGCTGGCATAATGTTGGAATGATCATCTGGTTGATAGCTATTGTTGTTTGGATAATGGATATGGTAAGCGCGAAAGTACGGGAAAAATTGCAGGAAATGTAACTCAAAGTAAATTGCTGGTTCAATCGTCTCGATTTGTTAGACCTTGAAATCGCTTCTCTCAAGATTTCTTCTAACTTAGCACTTTCAAGGTTTCTTTCAACTTTAATGTTATTATTTAGGAAGTTTAACTTCCAATTAAATTATGTTCCAATCCGGCAGTTGCCGGATAGGAACAAGAGTAAAAAACCGGAAACAATGTGGACTCCTCGGGACGAGAAGTCCAACAGACAAGGAATAGATGAAATATAAAGCAGTAATATTCGATCTGGATGGAACACTTATAGATTCAATGGGAATTTGGATACAAATTGATAAAGAGTATCTTGAGATACGCAACATTCCAGTACCGGATGATCTTTTTAAGGATGTGAAAACAGGTAACAGCTTTAAGGAGATCTGCCAGTACTTCAAAGATAAATTTGATCTACCGGATTCTATTGAAGAGATCGGAGCAGAGTGGACCGGCATGGTGGAAGAACATTACAAAACCGATGTAAAACTAAAACCCGGTGCCCATGAATTATTGCAATTCCTACAAGAGAATAATATTAAGATAGGTGTGGGGACAAGTAATTCCAAACATCTGGCAGAAACTGTGTTGAGAGCAAATAGTATTTTAGATAAATTTGACTCGATCGTGGCTGGATGTGAAGATATAAAAGGTAAACCTTACCCGGACATATTTTTAAAATCAGCTAAAGAATTGGATATAGCTCCTGAGGATTGTTTAGTTATTGAAGATGTACTTGTAGGTGTGCAGGCTGCTAAACGGGCAGGAATGGATGTATTTACCATCTACGATAAACATGCTGCACATGAAACAGATAAGATAAAACTTATATCAGATTTTTGTGCTGAAAAGTTTGATGAGATATTGGAAAAATTAAAATCATAAGACAACCATAGATTACAAACAAATAAATTTAAATTTGCTTCTTAGCAGAAAAACCTTAACTTTTTCATATACCCCCATAGGGTATAATATTGGAGGTTAAATTATGTCAGATAAAGCTCATTGTCATATTAATACTTCTCATCATTCAGAGGAGTTTAAGAACTCAATGAAAAACAGATTGAATCGTATTGAAGGACAGATCCGCGGGATTAATCGTATGATACAGGAAGATGTATATTGTGACGATATTCTGAATCAGATGGCAGCAGTTCAGAGTGCACTTATTTCTGCAGGGGAAAAGCTGCTGGATGCCCATATTAAAAGTTGTGTTGTAGAGCAGATCCAGGATGGTCGAGTGGAAGTTATAGACGAATTGATGACAACAATAAGAAGGCTGATAAGGTGATAAAAACATGAAATTATTAAATGAAATATTCAGTACATACATCAGCATTGCACCATATCTTTTTTTAGGATTGATCTTTGCAGGCTTATTACACGTAATTTTTAAAAAAGATTTTGTAGCTAAGCATCTGGGTAAGAACAATTTCTTCTCGGTTATAAAGGCTGCGATTTTAGGAGTCCCACTTCCACTCTG
>JAYEKK010000030.1:0-5517 GCA_034660955.1 Candidatus Cloacimonadota bacterium
TTTCGAGAAAAGAAAGAAGTAACTCGAAATTCCGAGTTCGAGATATAAAGAACAAGATTGGAATTTTGTTTTACTTGTAACTCAAAGCACTGTCTTTGAGAAAAACAGAACAAGATTGGAATCTTGTTTTACTTGTAAAATTGAGTTTCGACTCGAAAATAAGCAGGTTTGGACTGCATCAATTTTTTTTGATGCAAATGTTGCAAAGCAATTGCAACACTCCAAAATATCATCCTTTTCATATTGAGTTTCGACTTGAAATTTTTCGACTCGAAAGGCACATCGAGTCGAGACAACTAATTTTTGTTTTCATCTCGAGTCGTTGTCACTTTGTTCCTTACGACTCGATAAGTTGCAATACATTACTTTGTTATCAGCATTTCTTCTTTCTTCTTATTTTTTATCACAACCGAAACTTCATTTGGAACACAGATAATTGGAAAATTACTGCTCCATCCCTGTTTAACGCAATATTGATTTTTGCAGGTTGATTCTTTTATACGCACTTTTCCATCTTTAATCTCAACAACTATTCCTTCATCGATATTAATTATTCTATCTTTATTTAGAGGAGTAGAAGCTACAAACTTGTTATGATAGCTGATCTCAACCTGTTTTGCTGAAACATTATCTTTGATGAGAACAAGCATAAATACTGCAATTGATAGAAGGAAGATTATTAGGATGATATCTGCAGTTTTGAAGATCTTATGGAGATTTCGGATCATTAAAATTCTCCGTAAATTATGTAACCGCAGGATGGGCACTTTCCATCTAAAATATCATTGTTAAATGGAAAGTCTCTGCGGATAAGCAATTGATCGCAATTCGGACAACAAGTATTTCTCTCAGTTACAATATTTCCAAGATATACATACTTTAGTTTTTTTTCTGCTATCTCTTTTGCCATTTGCAGTGTGGCAACTGATGTAGCAGGATTCTCCATTTTAAAAGTTGGATAATAACGGGAAAAATGTAGTGGAATATTTGGATTTATATCTGCAATAAAATCTACAAGGTCATTAATTTGTTTTTCAGAATCATTTTCATCTGTGATAATTAGATTTGTTATTTCAATATGGCAATGCTTTGAAGCTGTCTTTATTGTTTCCAAAACCGGTTGCAGTGAACCGTTGCAGATGTTTCTGTAAAATTTATCATCGAATGCTTTTAGATCGATATTCATGGCATCAATATAGGGAAGAAGCTTTTTTAATGGTTCTTGATTGATAAAGCCATTTGTTACCATCACAGTTTTAATACTATTCTCTTTTAATAGTTTAGCTGAATCGAGTATGAATTCGAACCAGGTTGTTGGCTCAGTATAGGTGAATGCTGCAAAATCGCAAAGATGTAATTTACATAGATCCAGCAATTTACCGGGAGTTATTGTAGTCGTTGGTACTTCAAACTGGCTGGATTGATAATTCTGACAAAATTTACAGGAAAAGTTACAGGAATTTGGACCAATTGAAATAATGCTCTTACCCGGATGAAAATGGTATAATGGCTTTTTCTCCATTGGATCTATACTGATGGAGATGGTTTCACCATAATTAATTGCATAAAGAACACCACTAATATTCTTTCGTGCTCGGCATATTCCAATGTTACCTGATGAAATTATACAATTGTGAGGACATAGCTCACATCTGACTTTTTGATCTTCTAATTTGGTGTAAAACAATGCTTCTTTCATTGTACTACTTCAAATATTTTTCCAAAATATTCAAATTGGTTTTTAAGCTATCGGAATTGAGTCCTAAAGTTTGTTTAGCATTAGAACCAAGCTGTTCCCGGAGTTTTTTATTGTTATACAAATTCATAATATCATCTGTTAATCTCTTTTTGTCAGATACTATAATACCATTGTTTTCTAAAAGCCTATCAACCGAATCACGACAGGAATGATGATATTTCCCTATGATCGTAGAAGTTCCATAAAAAGCAGGTTCCAGCGGATTGTGTCCTCCGAAGTTAAAGAAGCTGCCGCCCACAACAGCAATATCAGAAATAGCATATATCATATTTAAAATTCCCATTTCATCAACAAAAAGAATATCAACAGGTTCCTCTAATTTGGAATAAAAATGATAATCATAGTCCTTAAAAATTTCGCATACTTGAGGAAGTCTGTGCAAATGACGTGGAACTATGACAACCTTCAGGTTATTAATTTTCTCTTTAAGGCGGATAAAAACTTCTTTGAAGAGCTTTTCTTCTCCTGGACGACTACTTCCCCAAACTATGATAAAATCGTCTTCAGAATAGCTTAATTCTTTTCTTAATGTTGTTTTATTGAATTCTGGAAGTTCAATACAAAATTTGAGGTTATGCGCATTTACAACGTTATTAAATTTCAATCCAATGAATCTTCGTTCATCTTTTTCCGATTGAGCATTCACAGCTTTAATAGCTTTCCAAACAGGTTTCCAGAAAATTCTGAAATTCCTATATTTTGGAAATGAACTATCTGAAATGCGGGCATTCACCATTACCACCGGTATTTTACGTTTTTTTGCAATATGCAGCATATTAGGCCATAATTCGGTTTCTACCAGAATAATTAATTCCGGATTTATCGTATTATAAAATCTTTTTTGAATAAATAAGACGTCCATAGGGAACAGGCTTACAAATAGTTTTGGACTTATCGTCTTTGCTGCTTCCAATCCTGTTGTTGTCATTGTTGTCATTATAAAATCTTTTTGCGGATATTTTTGTAAAAGTTGATTGATAAGCGGTTTTACAGCATTCACTTCACCAACTGAAGCGGCATGGACCCAAATACATTTTTCAAAACCATTTTTTAGTATACCAATTCTTTGCTTACTTCGCTTATTTTTCATACGTAATTTGATAATTGGATAACTTATACCAATAATTAGTGAACTAAAAAAACGATAAACAAACATATATTTTCCTTTTCTAAAATTATTTTTTAATAATATTATTATAAAACTTTAAAATGAATTTCATCATCTACACTGCTTAAAAGAACTTTAAGTTTATCTGTCAATTTATAAATGTTTCCCTTTCTTTTACCGATAAATCTGCTATGCTGCGGAAAATATTCATAATGATCATCACTTAATGAAGATAATTCAACTATCCCTGTTACCGGATATTTGTCTAATTCAACAATGAAAGAATTCTTCCGAACAGCAATAATAATGGCGTTATATTCCTCACCTACCTTCTTTTTCATAAAGATCGTTTTGTTTTTAAGATCAACTTCACGTTCAGATTCATCAGAAATCTGTTCTCTCTCTGTAGCAATTTTAGCTAGTTTGAAAAGATGAGAGGATGAAAAAGGTGTTTGTTGGGAATTTAATTTATTCTTAATTTGATGGTGGATGATCAAGTCGGAAATTCTACGGATCGGTGATGTGAAGTGTGTGTAATAACGCATTGCCAAACCAAAGTGCCCCAGATTTTCTACAGTGTATTTAGCTTTTTTCATACTTCGCAGGATCTTGCGGTCAAAAACCCGATGATAGTTTTCATCCGGGAGTTGGTTCAATAAATTCTGAAGTACAATATTCAAATTCTGATGCATTTCCATTTTGATATTATAGCTTGTAATCTCTTCTTTTAGCTTGATCAGCCTTTCTTCATCAGGTTTTTCATGAATCCTGAATATTGTTTTACCAATTGAAAGTTCTTTGGCAATATACTCATTTGCCACCAGCATGAAATTCTCGATCATTTTATGAGAGTCTGTTTCCTTGCTGCGTTCAAGGTCTATTACATGCCCTTCATCATCATATACAAAAATCGTTTCAGGGATATTAAGCTTGAGATATCCGCACTTTACTCTATTCTTGGTGAGTGATGCAGATAATTTACGCATAACTTTAAGAGTTTCAGCAATTTCGGGTTCAAGTTCTTTCTTATCTTCAAAGAAATCATCGATCTCTTCATAATTGAATCTGGCATTTGAACAGATAACACTTTCATATACACTTTGCGAAATGATCTTGAAATCAGCATTGTACCTGGTTTGAACAGTTAATGTAAGCTTATCTTCGAATGGTCGTAAACTGCATATCTTATTAGAAATTTTCTCGGGCAGCATCGGGATAACTTTCTTAGGAAAATAATAACTGTTTCCACGTTTAGCAGCTTCCTCAAATAAATTACTTTTTATGCCAATATACTGTGCAACATCTGCAATATGAACATAAAGTGTGAATCCTTTCTCATCTTGATTTAAAGATATTGCATCATCAAAATCTTTTGCTGAAGCCGGATCAATTGTGAATGTAAGCAAGTTTCGAAGGTCTTTACGCTTGGAAATTATATCACCAGGAATTTCATCTGACAGATCACCGAGTTCATTTAGTACATTTTGAGGAAATTCCAGAGGTAAGTCATACTGCCGAATAACACTTAGAATTTCCACATCGGGATTTCCTGCTTTTCCCAACACTTCAACAATATTACCAGCCGGAATTTTATAATATTCACGACTGCCCCAGTTAGTAACTTCAAGAACAACTTTCTCACCTTCCCGGGAATTTGAAATATCATTAACTGTAAAATTTGTATGAATTCTTGAATTATCAGGGATGATGTAATTCTTTCCATGGTATTCCTGGAATGTGCCGATTACCATTTTATTAGCTCGTTTAATAATTTTGGTAATAATTCCGTGTTTCTTGCCATTCCGCTGATAGTTAACCTCTACTTCAACTGTATCGTTGTGATATGCATTCAATGTATCTTCTGATGAGATGAAAATATCTTCCGGTTCTGCCTTCACAAAAGCAAATGATTTGTTTCTCGCTAAGGAGGTTGCATCGAATATTCCAATAATGTGTTTAGAGTTTTTTACTTTTAAAGCATAATATTTACGGTTCTTAATATTGATCTCTTTATCTTTTGCTAATTTGAACAGTGTATCGATAAGATCTTTATATTTATGTTTTCTCAGTCCAATAGCTTTGGCTATATCTTTTAGTTTGAAATGATTATGAGGGCTTTCTTCAAGTAACTTCTTAACTGTATATGCCAATTTTTTATCATACATTTAATTATACTTTATTCCCGATCTTTTCTTCAAGAATTTTGAGGAGTTCATCCTTTTCATTTCTGGTTTTAGAAAAACGTAATGAAAGTCCACGGAATGGATCGAGTTTACGGGGCATTTTAAATGTACTTAACATTATTCCTTTTTTATCCATGTAAAAGCAGCCGAAATGAGAATATGGTCGGTCAGCTTTGATAAGCCAATAATGAACCGTGATCTTGTTCTCATAAAGTTCATAAGTTGTAGGTATAAAATATGTTATCAAACTCAGAATGAACAATCCCATTCCGAGATAAAAGAAAAGCGGCATATTCCAATTAACTACAGTAATTTTCCAAAGCAGTAAACTTATAACGATTAAGAAGGCGATAAGTAGGGCAGAGCTTAATGGAAAATCTTTGAATGGATACGAAACCCATTTTAATTTTGGTTCATTATCTGACATTTTGGATTATCTCCCGGCATTTTTCAATCTCTTCTTTAAT
>JAYEKK010000031.1:0-5496 GCA_034660955.1 Candidatus Cloacimonadota bacterium
GAAATAACCAAGATCACCACCGGCTGTAGAAAATTTAAGCAGAAACCAGCGAAATCCGTAAAGTTCTTCCAAACCTTTATCCGAACAGGAAAAATGAGGAACATCATTTCTGAAAAAGTTCTGCCAGTTCGTTCTGTTCAGAGCAATCGGATCATCTTGTTCTAAAACGATTTTCAGATTTTTTAACGCTACCTGTTCATCTGGATCGATAGCACAGGCAAAAGTGAATTTCAGAGAAGTATAGGGTGGGATTTCAACTTTGTATTTCAATTTATAAGTTCCTGCCGGTTTGCAAATCATTTCATCAGGTTCAAGGTTTCCGCCGATTGCCATTGTCAGTCCGTCATTTAGAATATTTGGAAAAACATTTTTATCTTTCAGGATGATGAAATTACCTGCTTTTTTTGTGATCTTCTCTCCACCTGTTTCTTCACGCCAATCCTTTGATTTTGTGCAGTCTCCGGCAATTTCTATTGTTTTGATTATCGGATTTGGGGTCGGATTGAAAAGGTGAACCACAGAAATCACAACATCATCTTTAGTCACGCAAACCTGCCGTTGTTCCGTAAGTCTGATCTTTGGCTTTTGTTTTTTAAATTGTTCTTTTCTATCTTTTGATATAATTATCTGATCAATATTCAGATTTAATATCGTACCCAAATTAACATCCGGAGTTACAAGAACATGATCCGGAAACCAGTTGATAGTCGTTCCATCCACGATATCGAAGATGTTTCCAAGTTTGTGAGTTGCATAATAAAATTTGGAAGGAATACTTGTATAAAGAGCCACATTCTTACCGTAACCAACACAATTCTTATCACTCCGATTTCCAATAAGATCGAGAACAGAAGACTCGGGGATTAGGATTTGCGGGAAAGTAATATTTGTTCCAAGATTTATAACGGTCAGTCTTAATAGATGTTTTCCAGCTTCAATTTTTGGAATATATAGAGATGACCACTTATAATCCTGCTCTTTATTTCCCCAACCGCCGGTGTTGGAATATTGTAATCTTCCTGCAAATTCGTCATCGAGAGCAACATCCAACCAACATTTTCCATTTAATGCTCTTGCATATAGAATTGAAATATAGGCACCGGAAAGCGATTCTTCCAATTCAAATTCATATTCTGTAAAATGTCCGGCTTGCGAACCAAATTCACAGCCCAGAACTTCTCCGCCCGATGCAGCAGATTTTTTATCTATTCCCTGCGAACCTTTTTGGAAGATGGGATTTTCGGCTTCAAGTGTAATGATTGCAGATTCGGATGCTGATTGAGTTGAAAACAGGAATATAATAAATAAAATAGTGAAAATTTTCTTAATATTCATAATTAATTCTCTCTTTTCACCGATTGAAATCGGTGGTTAATGCGACAATTATTTCGACTCGTAAGAGAATCGACGAGTTGAGAACAATCTTAATGTCCTGATTCATAAACATAACAGTCTTTGTAAATGGTTTGTCCAGCATATCTTCAATTTCAAATTCCTAATTCCAAATTTCTCATTGCTAAAATCCGCTGATACACTTGTTAGTAGTATTCTTTGTAAATTACTTATCAAATTAACTTCCAGAAATATGTTTTTGGATTTTTAAAGATTCGTAATAATCTTCAGCAATTGCTGTGACTCTAAAATCAATATCATTTCCTGTAATTTCGGTAGCCTTCTCTTTTATGTCAAGTAAGCTAACGCGAAAGAATTCTTTACGAAGTTTCACTTGATTGACTCTATTTCGAGTGAACTCTCTATGAAGTTTTGTTTCTAATGCAGGAGCATCTTCACTATAAATCATTGCGTGAACATCAAATGAGAATGGTACGCTTGCGCCACCTAACTCTCTTATTCTATCCAATGGCTCTAAACGTCGTGTTAAACCAATTTTGTAAATATCTTCCCCAAAAGATCCAATATTACTAATAATATATACGTGACCTCTTTTTGTTTGTTCTGCCATGCTTTTAGCTCGTTTTTCATTTTCCTCAGCTTCTTGTAGTTTTTTCTCAAGGAGAGCGATTCTTTCACTAAGTTTTTCTTTATCTATCTCATTTGATATTTCAAGTTCCTTTCTGGCTGCTGAAAGAGCGTCTTTATACATTTGTTCTTCTTTCTGAGCCTTTTCCAATGCTCTTTCGAATTCACGAATCGCCTTTTGCTCTTCACGCAATTGTTCTTTTATCATTGCTTGCTCTTCTTTCTCATGCTCATCTTTAAGTTTAAATTGATATTGTAATTCACATTCTCTAAATTTAAGTTTAATATATTCTTTTGAAAAACCACATTTCAATGAAATTGATAATTTTTCGAGATCAGTAGCTAATTTATCAATTCTTTCAAGAATTTTAGCATAATTGCTTGTTCTTACTTTGAGCATTAAATTGTCACATTCGATATTAAATGCTTTTAACATCAATTTTGATTGAGCACTTAAGATTTTATTTAAGTAAGCACTATTTGATGTTAATGCAATTGTGCTTGGAATATTAATTGCTTTTCTATCTTTAATTAGTAATTTTTGTTGTTCTCGAATTATTCTAATCTCTGCTTTAAATCTTTCACTTGTTTCGAAGAAGTAATCAGGTTCATCAATAAATCCGATATTTATCAAATCAAGAACAGGTTGAAATATTGATACGTCGTCTTTAATACTTTTAAGACTCTCTGATATTTTTGATTTAGATATTTCTAATAATTCAATTTCTTTTATTAGGTCTTCAAATTTATTAGAGGAATTCTTTACATTTTCTTTTAAAATAGTTTCATTTTTTTCAAGTTCTAAAAGGTGATACAACTCTTTATTAGAAATTTCTAGTTTTTTATTAATATTAATAAGAGTATCTTTTTTCTCTTTTATTGAGATTGATAAGTTGGATAATTCTTCTTTGAAAGTTTTTCCCTTTCTTTTTTTCAAAATTAATTGTATGAATAAGTAAATTGTGAGAAGAAAAAAAATGATTGATAAGGCAATAAGTAAAATGGATGTACTTGATATTTCCATTATATCCTCCGTTTACATTCTGTTTAAAAATTCTAGTCGAATATTTCTTCTTTCTTTAACGCGAAAATCAAAAACTTTTTTTTCATTTTCGAGATCATCTTTTAATTTCATTTTCTTTGCTTTAAGCTGTTCTTTATTAAGTTGATTTTGTAGTCTAATTTTTTCATTGGCTTGACGTATTCTTTTTCGTTCCATTTGTTTTTTTCTTCGTATTTTTCCACGTTCCAATTTTTGTTGTTCTCTGACAGCTCTATTCATCTCCCGAATTGCAAAGTTCACTAATTTTGTACCTGTACCCAATCTAACCTCCCAATCAATTTCATGAAATAATTAAAGTACTTTATTGCTACTAACGGTGACGGGAATCCGCAGCTGCAGGATCCCGCCAAGTAAACTACAAAACCCTGAATCGGAACGATTCAAGCAGAGAGCACCGACCACCATACCCGCTGATACTTTTGTTATGCGAATTCTTTATCATTGTAAGAATACAATTTTGAATATATTACTGGAACATTTACATAATATTTTTTTAGAATTGAAATGACCAAATCTTTAAACCATATTGGTGCTGTAGGGGAAACATATACTTTTTCAATTAATTCATTGATATCAACAGGAATAAATTTTCCATTTTTTAAAATACTTTTATTCAAGTTAACACGTTTTTGTTTAGAATCAATAACAAGATTTTGATGAAATGCTCTTAATTCTTTTTCGTGTTCAAAACATTTTCTTTTACAAATATATGTTCGATAAGTATTATCAAAATTAATAAAATCCTTATTATAATCCATATATCTTACTTTTCCAATATGAATCATTTCATTTGCAGGTTCAAAACATTTACATAGTTTTTGAAATCGTGATTGGATAGCTACTCCTTCATTACTTTTTAAATATAAACTCCACATTGCAGCTGATTCATCACTATTAATATGCCAGCAATTAATTACAGTACATTCCCTTAATTTTCGGATTAAAGAATTTTCTGTAAGACCCAGAATTGTTTCAAATGCATTATTTTTAGTATTGTCCTTTTTACTTAACTGTTTAAACTCATCAATATTCGCTTTTGTATATCTACCTTCGTATGGATCATTCAATTTATCTACATTAGAAAAATATAAAGCCTTACTATCTAATAAGCTTACAAATTTAGTAAAATCAATATATCTCCAAATTTTCTTATTTTTAGCAATACTTTCAAATACAGTATGCTCTGTATACATTGGCTTCTCCTTTATTTATATTTAAATTTCGCATAATACTTAGAAAAACTAAAAAAAGAAAATATTGCACATAATGTTTATGTCCCCGTCAATTTTGTCGTGTATACCCCCGATTTGGGGTTGTATACGACAAATGTCGCGTATATTTCCTTTTAGACTCAGAAAAATAACTTATCTTAAACTCTTAATCCTACCATCAAAACATCATCTTAACACCAAAAATTACCTGCAATTCATCAGCAATGTAGTTATTATATTTCTCATATTCCTGGTTAAATAGATTCCTTGCTTCTGCCAGAATGGATATGTTATCTCTTAGACTATAAAATGCAAAAACATCCGCAATAAAGGCATCATCAAGGTCTATCTCTTTATCATCCACCCTCCGAGATAAGAATTGCAGATCAATTCCAATGCAAAATAGATTCTTATTATATTCGAGCATTGTGGAAGTTACCAGCAAAGGTTCAAAAAATAATGTTTCTTCCGATAATGTGTATTCCAAATTTTGAGATATAGAAAGATCCCCATATTTATATGCTGCTTTCAATCCCATTTTGTGTATCAGGCAATCAATATTCTTCTGTTCGTAAAATCCATTTGAATCTGCTACATCATTATAATACATTAAATGATCTCTTTCTATGCTGGCATTGTGATATATTGAAATTGGCAGGAAATAGTCACTTTCTAAAGTGATAAATGAGTTTAGTATTTTCTTAGTTTGAGAATTACCCGGGAATACATCTTGAAGCAGGTTATCATTGAAGCCATCAGCACGAGAGAAGCTTGAAATTGTCGGATTGTTTTCAAACCTGATCCCAAAATTCTTGATTAGGCTGATCTTAGAATTAAATTTAATTGAAGGATAAACTCCGGCTTTATCATAAGCAAACCACAATCCAATTTCATCTAAGAATTTCAATCTCGAAATTCCAGCATCAAGATAGCCGGAGACTTTCTGTTTAAGTAAGTTCACACTTAAATTTCCATTATAATTATTGTAGTTGATTCCAATATTAGTATTTACATCAAAATCGCTGGCAGAATCCTGCAATTGTGTGAATTTATTATAAGCACTTTTCAGATCGAGATCCCATGAAAATTCAGGAATTTGCGAAATAACAAGATCTTCTCTCATATACGAAGCATAACCACCTGTAATTTTAGTTTCACCCGTTTTAGAAGTAAATTCTTTGTTAGAGAAATCGATCATCACTTTATGCTCATTAATTTCCGGTTGCCATTGTAAACTATAAG
>JAYEKK010000032.1:0-19916 GCA_034660955.1 Candidatus Cloacimonadota bacterium
TCTAAATACAGATGGAATGTTCCTGGAAGCGCATGTTAAACTCCGTCCTGTAGATTTTGCCACAGACGGTGTGTTTGTAGCAGGATTGCTCACACTCCAAAGGATATTGATGAAAGTATGACTCAGGCTAAAGCTGCTGCCAGCCGCGCTCTTACCTTCCTTAATAAGAAAGCAATTTTGGCAGAAGGAACAATTTGTGAAGTGAATGACAGTCGTTGTACCGGTTGTGGGTATTGTGAACAAATATGTGCTTATAACGCCATTGAAGTTGATCTTGAAAAAGAGATCGCAATTGTTAATGAAGCACTTTGTAAAGGTTGCGGAGCTTGTGTTGCATCCTGTAGATGTGGAGCTTTGGATCTACGTGGATTCAGTAATGAACAGCTTTTCTCAGCTTTTGAAGCCCTGGATATGGTTGATATTTTAGATAATTAATATTCGAGTCGTAAGGAGTAGAACGACGACGACTCGAACTAGATTTAGTAAAATTTGAGTTAAAAACACCGAAGGTGGATTTGACTTAAGTTGCGATGTATAAAATTGTTGTTCTCAACTCGCACTTCGTTGCAAGTCGAGTCCAACTAAAATGGAGAATAAAATATGAAAGATTGGCAGCCAAAAATATTGGCTATTTTGTGTAACTGGTGTTCCTATGCAGGAGCAGATCTGGCTGGTGTATCACGTATGCAATACCCGCCAAATGTTCGCGTAATTCGTATTCCCTGCTCAGGTCGTGTAGATCCGCTGTTCATTATGAAATCATTGCAAAGCGGGTTTGACGGAATTCTGGTAAGCGGCTGACATCCAGGCGATTGCCATTACCTGTCAGGTAATTATATAGCAAGACGTCGTTATGCAACTATCAAACCGTTGTTGGAGTATATTGGTATAGAACCGGAAAGAATTCAGTTTTCATGGATCTCGGCTGGAGAGGGTGAACGCTTTGCCGACATCATCACAAAGATCACAGATGAAGTAAAAGCTATTGGTCCTGCTAAGCGGTTAGTGAAGGGAGCAAAATAATGCAGCAATTAGTTGAAAAAGTTAAAGAAATTATTAAAAATAAAGAAGTTGATGTAGTTATTGGCTGGGGAAAAGGTTCACTTCCATTTTCTGCAACTCCTATTTTTGTTGAAACTGAAGAAGATGCAGAAAAGCTCATTTTTGATGAAACCTGCCGAAACAATCTTACAACTTATCTCACTAAAGATAAACGCCGTATATCGAAAGAGTATAATAAAATAGGAATTGTTGTAAAAGGTTGTGATTCACGATCGGTTGTTCTTTATGCAGTAGAAAACCAGATTAAAAGAGAAAATGTTGTTCTCATCGGAGTTCCTTGCAATGGGGTATTTGAGAAGAAGAAAATTTCTCAATTAGTGGATGGAAAAGAAGTTTTGGAATTCAAAATAGATGGCGATAAAATTGTATTTAAAGGTAGAAATTTTGAACAAACTCATTCCTTAAAAGAAATACTTTGTGATTCCTGCCTTGCTTGCCAACATCCTGACGCTCCCGAACATGACTACTTTATTGGAACTCCCAGGAAAGAAGTGAATGTTCCTGATGCTTATAAATCAGTAGAAGATTTTGGACAAAAATCAGCAGAAGAACGCTGGGCTTATATTCAAGAAGAATATTCCAAATGTATTCGTTGCTATGCCTGCCGTAATGTGTGTCCTTCCTGTTATTGCCCCGAGTGTTTTGTAGACCAGAACGATCCGCAATGGATTGGTAAAACACCTGAAGTTACAGACTCAATTATTTTCCATCTTATTAGAAATTTGCATGTTGCCGGTCGCTGTGTTGATTGCGGTGCTTGCGTTTCCGCTTGTCCGGTCGATCTCGATTTGCGTATAATGAGTAAGAAGGTAGAGAAGGAGATCAAAGATAGATTTGATTACATGGCTGGAACTGATATTAATGAGAAACCTGCAATGGCAAGTTATTGCGAAAATGAAAAACAAGATTTTATAATGGGTTAATAATGATAAAAATAAAGAAAACCGGTTTAAATGAATTCATCGAATATCTAATGAATGATTATGATGTTTATGGTTCGGCTGATGTTGGCAAAAAAACAGCATTTAAGAAAATCGATTCAGCATCTGAGATAAGACACGATATAACCAATACACATCTTTCGCCAAAAGATGTTTTCTTTCCACAATCGGAAGTGCTGTTCCAATATTCTGATGACGGGCTTAAAGTACCTAAAAAAAATGAAAAACCGATCGCTGTTTGGGGAATGAGAAATTGTGATACCAGCAGCTTGATGATGCTAAACAAAGTATTTGGAGATGCACATCAGATGTCTGAAAAGGATATGTATAAAGATCCTTATTGGAAAATGAAGTATGATAATTGTCTCATTTTCAACCAAGCCTGTAATGAACCACTTTCTACCTGTTTTTGTAATTGGTTTGAGGGTAATCCTTTTGCAAAAAAAGGTGCGGATGTCTTTGTTGTGGATACCGGTGATTATTTTATTCTGGAAGGTATTAGCGATAAAGGTAAAGCATTTCTAACTAAATACAAAACGGGTGAAGATACAACTAAGGCTGATCTAAACAAAATTGCTGAACTAAAGAAAACAGCAGAATCATTTATGCCGGATGTTGTAGATATAAAACCGCTTTTTAATAAAATGAATAAAATTTGGGATGAACCGATCTGGGAAGAGATCAGTGCAAAATGCATAAATTGTGGTGCTTGCACGTTTGTTTGTCCAACCTGCCATTGTTTCGATGTTTCAGATGAAGGAAAAGGCAAGAAAGGAAAGCGTATCAGACTTTGGGATTCATGTATGTTCCAAATATTTACAAGAGAAGCTTCCGGACATAATCCACGCGGATTATCTACTCAACGAGTACGTCAGAGAATTATGCATAAATACAACTATTTTATGGATAATTATGAACAGCATCTCTGCACGGGTTGCGGAAGATGTGTTCAGGTTTGCCCTGTTAATCTCGATATTCGGGAAGTGATCAAGCAAGTTTTGGATTACAAATTAGTTAAGAACGAGGATAATTAATGTGCAATTGTGAAAATACTTATATCCCAATTCCAATGAAAGTAGAAAAGATCCTGATTGAAAATCCGGATAGATCACTGCGGACTTATGATCTTTCCTTTGTGAATGAAGAAGATAGAAAGAAATTCACATATATGCCCGGGCAATTTTGTGAATTTTCTATTTTAGGAAAAGGAGAATCACCTTTTGGTATAGCATCCTCTCCTACTGAAGAAGGAATATTAAAGTTTACCGTTAGCCGTACAGGTAGCGTTACTAACGAGATTCACTATTTGCAGGAAGGTGATATCGTAGGAATTCGTGGACCAATGGGAAATTGGTATCCGTTAGAAAAGCTTAAAGGACAGGATGTTGTAATAATTGGCGGGGGATTTGCCTTCACAACACTGCGGTCTATGATAGTTTATATGCTTGAAAATAGAGATGATTATGGTAAGATCACGGTAATTTATGGAGCCAGGAATCCCGATCTTTTTATCTATAAAGATGAACTTAAGGAGTGGGATAAAAGAGATGATATTATTCTTCATCTTACTGTGGATAAACCAATTAAGGGATGGAATAAACTTTGTGGATTTGTGCCTACGATCACTAAAGATGTAAAACCGGATCCAACTTCCTGGTGCATTGTTTGCGGACCTCCAATAATGATAAAGTTCACTCTTCCAGTTCTACTGGAAATAGGTTTTGCACACGATAAAATTTATACATCATTAGAAAGACGCATGAAGTGCGGTATTGGGAAATGTGGCAGATGTGGAATTGGTTCAAAATATGTTTGTATCGATGGTCCTGTATTCTCGTATGAAGAATTAAAGAAAATTCCGGATGCGTTTTAAAAGGAAAAAAATGAAACCACAAATTAGCACGAATTGTTCGAATTATAAGATTCAGAAGATTTTTTTACTTGGAGTTTTTCGTGAAAATTAGTGTAAATTCGTGGTTAAAAATAATTAGGAGAAATAAATAATTGCAGGTTCATTCTTGCAGCTGCCGGATTGAACCGAAATGTTTCGGACGCATCAACATGATACGTCCTGCTATGAAAAATGATTAATATTTAGGAGAAGTATATGAATAAAGATAAAATAATTTTAAGTGAAATGGATGCAAATTTTAAGAACGAGATAGCTTCCCAACCTGGTGCGGAACATTTTAAACAGTGTTTTACGTGTGGAACTTGTACAGCTTCCTGTCCAGTTGCAGAGGTTCACGATGATTACGATCCACGCAAGATAATTCGTATGTCGATTTTAGGTATGAAAGAGGAAGTATTATCTTCTGATCTCTTATGGATGTGTTCACGTTGTTACACCTGTTATGCGCTATGTCCACAAGGCGTTAAATTCACCGATGTTATCGGAGTACTTAGAGACATGGCTATTAAACAAGGATATGCTCTTAAAGAACAAGATATGCAAACCAGGGAATTAGATAAATTTGTGCAGGATCTACGCTGTCAACTGATAGATCAGAAATTACATCCAAAAGAAAGTAATAAAAAGAAAATTAATAATATGATAAACAAAGAATTGAATAAAAAATGGAAGTAAAAAACTAAAAAGGAGAAAATTATGCAAGCAGATCAAAGTTTAGATTGTAAAGGGCTATCTTGTCCAATGCCGATTATCAAGTTGGCAAAGACTATTAAGAAGATGAATGGCGGAGAAGTTTTAGAAATGCTTGGAACAGATCCTGGTTCAAAAACTGATGTTCCCGCTTGGTGCGAGAAAACAGGTAATGAAATGTTGGAGCAATCAGAAGACAGTGGTACTTTTATATTTTACATCAAGAAAAAGTAAAAAAAGGAGTGAATTGTGTTTAAAAAAGGAGTTCTAAGAGAATTATTCGATTCATTATTTGGCAAGTCTTGGCCTATGTGGGTTGGAGGAATTTTGCTGGCAATGATGAATATTCTTCTCTTCGTGATCAAATATCCGTGGGGAGCTAGCGGAGGATATGTAAATATCGGACAAAACTTGTTCCAAAGTCTCGGTTCACAAGACATTTCGACAGGCTCGCCTATTAGCCTTCATACCGTAGCAATGTTAAATATTTTTATCGTACTTGGAGCATTTGTATCCTCATTGTTCTCGCGAGAATTTAGCATTAAAGTTGCGCCGTTTGGTGAACTTTTCAAAGGTCTTATTGGTGGTGCATTAATGGGAATCGGTGCAACAGTTGGTATTGGCTGCACAACAGGTGGTTTCTTTTCAGGTGTTCCGGCTCTTTCGGGCGGAGCTTTGTTCCTTACACTCGGTTTTATGATAGGAACATTCGTCGCACTCAAATATCTTTTGTGGGAAATGGAAGCACTACCCAAAATGAGTATGGGAAAATCCTGCACTTTACTTTCGGGCAGTAACAAAAAAACAGGTTGGCAAAGATGGTTAGGATGGATTCTCATCATTGTAGTATTGTATATTTTCAGCAATTATACAGGAAAGGGAACATCTGTTTCCAAAATTGTAGGTTGGCACATTTTCTTCGGACTTATATTGGGAATCATCCTGCAAAGATCGAGATTTTGTATTGTCCGAGCTTTCCGTGAACCGTTTATGACGGGTGAATCATCGGCCCCTGTGGCAGTTATCCTCAGTGTTCTGATAGTTCTTATTGGATTCACGGTTCTTAAATACTTCGGTGTAGGAAATGCAGGCGAAACAGCAATTCGTGCCATAGAAATGAAATCGGTTTATGCCAATTTCTGGCTGAGAGCACTTATCGGTGGTTTCATTTTCGGTCTTGGAATGACAATAGCAGGTGGTTGTGCTGTGGGGACACTGTGGAGAGCAGGAGAAGGTCACCTGAAATTATGGATGTCTATCCTCGGTTTTACAATAATGGCTCCGCTTTCTAAAGCTTATATCGTTCCCGGATTTGAAAAAATTATTCCTGAATCATTTCGTACTAAAATGTTCTTACCGGAATATCTCGGTTACACGGGAGCAGTTGTATTGATTTTGGTAATTTTACTTTTGTGGTTCATTTTCGTTAAATGGAACGAGAAGACCGGAAAATTTTCCGCATTATAAAGGGAGGAGAAAATGAAAAAAATAAATTATTTAATTATTCTTTCTGCAATCCTTCTTCTAATTTCAGGTTGCGGTAATGGATTTTCTGAAGGCGGATATTTCGCTGACGCAAAAGCAATGGTTAATGAAGCAAAGAAAGACATCGAAGAAATTTCTTATGATGATTTCAAAACCAAATTGGAAAAGGAAGAAATTCGAATTGTTATTGATATCAGAGAACCCGGAGAATTTGAAGCAGGTTATATCGGAATGCCTGATAAAGACGATGAATATCCTTATCCCGAAACCTTTACTGTAAATATCCCGCGAGGTCTTTTGGAATTTAAGATCGGTGATAAAAGCCATTGGGATGATGAACTTTGGGTAGAAATGCCTGCCAAAGATGAAGAAATTGTCGTTTACTGTAAGAAGGGTGGAAGAGCTGCACTCGCTGCTCAATCACTTAAAATGCTTGGTTATACAAATGTAAAAAGTCTGGAAGGCGGATATCGAATATGGTTAGATCCGACTGCTCCTTTGGAAGAAGCTCCAAAGAGTACAGGCGGATGCGGATAAATAAAATAAGGTTTAAATAAACCAAAAAAAAGGAGAGAGAGAAAATGAAAAAATGGATGAAATTCGTATTAGTGATCGCAGTTATCTCTGTGATCTTTGTAGCGGGATGTAAGGATGACACAACAGATCCTGATGTTAACGGTTTTGAAGTATTAACTACTTACATGGATGCCAATGATATGACAATTACTGATCTTTTAGCTGGTTGGATCATTGCCCCAGATTCACTTGTACAGGTACTTGATGATTATTATATTATGGATATTAGAACCGGTGATTATCATGGAGCTACTGTACTAGATGACCCAGATGATATTGTTGATTATGATAATGGTCATATTGAAGGTGCTGTTCTGTCTTCTTTAGGAAATATTGTAATCGATGCTGCTCAAGCCGATAATCCTATAGTTGTAGTTTGTTATACCGGTCAATCAGCAGGTCACGCTGTTATGGCTTTACGTCTTTCAGGATATAGCAATGCAATGGTTTTAAAATGGGGAATGAGTGGCTGGCATAGTGATTTTGATAAGTGGTCTGGAAATACAGCAACACTTAACCATGCAAATTGGGTAGTTCCTCCAGGTGCTATTGCTGATGCTGAAGTATTTGATTATCCTGAAATCGACACCGATTTGGAAGATGGAGCAGGAATTTTAGCAGAAAGAGTAATTGCTCTACTGGATGGTGGATTTAAAGGTATTGCAGCTTTAGATGGTGATACAACAATTGGTGCTCTTGATAATCCTGGTGATTTCTTCATCAATAATTATTGGGGTGCGGATGATGTGACAGCTTATGGCAATATCGACGGTGCTTACAGAATTAATCCGTTAGTTCTGGAAAACCTTGATTCTGATGCAACAGTTGTAACATATTGTTGGACAGGGCAGACTTCTTCCATGATCACAGCTTACTTGACTGTACTTGGTTACAATGCAAAAAGTTTGAAATTTGGTGTGAACAGTATCATTTATGATGATCTTTTAGGTCATAAATGGTCTGCTTCCATGGATTATCCTTACATTGTAACAACACCATAATTTTTTTAATCGGGAGCGGAGATTCATTCCGCTCCCAATATTAGGAGTAGAGATGAAAAAAATAATTTTGCTTTTTACTGTAGTTTTTTTGAGCATTCCATTTCTAACTTTTGCACAAGGTTGTATGGAAGCTTCTTCAGATGAAGGTGTGAATGTTGTTGGATATTTGCAATCTCAATTTGAATATCAATTCAATGAGGATGACAATGAAAACAGTTTCACTTTTAACCGTGCACGAATGGGTCTCGTAGGGAATATCCCTTATGATTTTAGCTATTACATCATGTTTGAATTTAGCCAATTTCAAAATGGACCATATCTTTTAGACGGATTTATCACTTATTCAAGATTGGCTCCGTGGGCTAGTATCTCGATGGGTCAGTTCAAATCTCCATTTAGTTTAGAATTGAATACTCCCTGCCAGGGACTTCATACGATAAACCGTTCAATGGTTGTTACTCAGCTTGCCAATCCGGATCGAGATCGTGGAATCATGTTTACTGGTAAATATGAAAAACTCCTGAAATATGGACTTGCTTTTACAAACGGTAGAGGACGCGATAAAGAAGAAGATAATCTGAATAAAGCAATTTCAGGCAGAATTGTAATATCTCCGATTGATTTTATTAGTGTTGGTGCTGGTTATAAAGCCTGGCATGATCCTGCTCGTGACGAAGATGGTGAGATCATTGCAGATGCCGATGATGACGAAAGAAGCAGATATTCTGTGGATTTCGAATTAAAATATGATAATATTCTGGTTCAAGGCGAGTATATTGCCGGTGAAGATGTTGGTTCCAGTCCTGTCTGGGGTGGATGAGGTGACTTTTTAGGGTACCAGTCTGGTACTTTTAAAAAAGCTGGTTACTGGACACAAGCATTGTATATGACACCATGGAATGTTCAACCTGTAATAAAATATGAATCTTATGATCCAAATACTGATGCAGATAATGATGTTGAAGATATTATAACATTTGGAGTTAATTATTTCTTCAATGATTGGACTAGATTACAATTGAATTATCTTTATAAAGCTGAAGAAGAAGAAGAATCCAACGATGAAATCCTAATGCAGCTTCAGGTGAAGTTCTAATAAAAAGAACTTCGGATAGTTCCCGATTTATCGGAATCATTCGAATGTTCGCTTTAAATGTTCGATAATTTACATTCAGAGGTGCGTTGCACACTCGGAAGTAAAAATATAAGGAGATAAAATGAAAAAAATAATAGGAATCTTTATAATACTTTTAGCAGTTCAGCTTGTTTTTGCCGGAGTTGTCTCTGCTAAAGAACTTAAAACTCTTGCTAAGAGTGGTGATGTGATAATCGTTTCTGCAAGAAACGCATCCGATTATAGCAGCAAACATATTGCCGATGCTATTAATATTGACCACAAAAGCTTATACAAAGAAGAAGGTGTTTCATCGATGCTGAAAAGTGTTGATGATATCGCTAAGATCTTCGGAGACAAAGGTATTTCTACAGACAGCAAGATCGTGATCTATGATACCGGAAGTAATAAAGCTGCTGGTAGATTATATTGGATCTTCAAATACATGGGTGCTGCAGATGTAAACATACTTGATGGTCACCTGAAAGGTTGGGGAAAAATTCGTGGAAAGGTAACAAAAAATGCAACTAAAATAACTCCAACAACTTTCAAAGCAATAATTAATGCTGCAATATTAACTGATATGGCTTATGTAAAAGCTCATAAAGATGATTCAAATGTAGTTCTGCTTGATGTACGTTCTGCTGATGAATTTGCTGGAACTGATACCGATAAGAATATAAAGAGATACGGTCATATACCTGGTGCAGTAAACTTGGAATTCAAAGCTGTTGTAAATGAAAATGGAACGATCAAATCTAAAGAAGAGATCGCATCAGCAATTAATGATGCAGGTATTACAAGTGATAAAGAAGTAATTCTTTATTGTGCATCCAGTGTACGTGCAGGAGTTGTTTATATGGCACTCAAAGATATTCTTGGATATAAGAATGTGAAAGTTTACGATGGTGCGTATTACGAATGGCAATCGGATGCAGCTAATCCGATTAAATAAATGATCTGAATTCAGGGAGTTGTTTTTCCGCTCCCTGAATATCTGTTGTTCAGGAGGTTTTATGGCACAAGAAAAAATATTAAGTTTTGATAATCTGCTTAATGAAGTAATAAATCAGAACCTGTGTAACCGTTGTGGTGGTTGTGTTTCTTTTTGTAGTGCAAATGGAATATCTGCTCTCAAAATAGGTGAAGATGGCTATCCTGAATATGCCGATAAAGATAAATGTCTCGAAGATGGTATTTGTTACTTGATCTGTCCTAAAACAATAGAATTAGAAGAAGAAGTAAAAGATAAATACAATTGGAAATATCCTATCGGTAATTGGGAAGATATATTTTCTGCCAGATCAACAGATATTGAAGTTAGAGAAGCCGCTACAGATGGTGGAGTTGTAAGTTCATTATTATTATATATGTTAGAAAATAATTTCATTGATGGAGCAATAGTCTCTAAAAGAACAGATAGCTGTGGTAGAATCCCTATGATCGCAAAAAATAGGAAGGAACTTCTGGAAGCTGCTGGATCTTTCTGGTCGGAAGCTACTCATCTGGATGAATTGGGAAATGTTTATACTTCTTGTTTCCCAGTGATAAAAGTGATTAAGGACTCAGCAGAAAAAGATATGAAAAGATTAGCTTTAGTGGGAACCCCCTGCCAAATCAAAGCAATCCGTAAGATGCAGGCTATGAACATTGTCCCTTCACATTTAATAGTTTTTACGATTGGTTTATTCTGTATGCAATGTTTTACTTTGGAAGATCTTGTGAAAAAGGATTTTGCTAAGAAACATAATATTATAATTGAAGATATTGAGAAAGTGAATATTAAAAATAAGTTAATTCTCCATATGAAGTCAGGATTAAAAATCCAAATTCCATTGGAGGAGGTAGAGCAGATTGCACATGACGCATGTCTTGCCTGTTCGGATTTTGCCAATGATTATGCCGATATATCGGCTGGTGGATTAGGATCGGAAGATGGCTACACTAGTATTATTGTCAGGAATTCTATTGGTAAACAAGTTTATTCCGAAGCGTTATATAAAGGCTATGTTCAGAATAGTGTAGATACAATGTGCTACAATAATATTAAAGATGAAAAATTAATAAATATGATAAAAGATTTTGCTATAAGAAAGAGAATCCGAACCGAGCGAAAGATTAATTCTACCGGAAAATAATAATTCTTTCGCAAGATTCTCTAATTTAAGGAGTATATTATAAATGGCTGACAAAAAAGTTGGTTCTGTAATGGTTATCGGCGGAGGTATTGCTGGTATTCAAGCATCACTGGATCTTGCAGATTCAGGATATAAAGTATATTTATTGGAAGAATCACCTTCAATTGGTGGCGTTATGGCTCAGTTAGATAAAACATTTCCTACAAATGATTGCGCAATGTGTGTAATGTCTCCAAAATTGGTTGAATGCGGTAGACATTTGAATATTGAGATCATCACAAATGCCGAATTGAAAAAAGTAGTGGGTAACGCAGGGAATTTCAAAGTAGAAGTAAAAAAACATCCCAGATATGTAGATGAGGACAAATGCACCGGTTGTGCTGCTTGCACTCAACATTGCCCGGTAACGGTTGCTCTTTATCCTATAGAAAAAACTATTATATATCTCAAACCTGATGATAAAGTAAAGGTAGACACCATTTTGGAAGAACTTAAAGATAAAGAAGGTAATCTAATGCCAATACTTCAGGCTATTAACAGCGAGTATAAATATCTTCCCGGGCAGGTACTGAAATATATCTCACAGGAACTCAATGTTTCCTTAACAAAAATATATCAAATAGCTACTTTCTACAATGCTTTCCATCTTGAACCGCGAGGTAAACATATTATAACTGTTTGCATTGGAACTGCCTGTCATGTTCAGGGTGCTCCTGGACTTATAGAAGCTCTCGAAGATGAGCTTGATATAAAGGTGGGTGAGACTACAGAAAATATGGAGTTCACTTTGGAAACTGCCCGCTGTTTCGGTTGTTGCGGACTTGCTCCTGTGATCACAGTTAATGAAGATGTACATGGAAAATTGAAACGAGCAGACATTCCCAGGATTGTTAAACAGTATAAGTCGATGGAGGAAAAGCAAGATGCCTAAATTAAGTATAAAAGACCTCGAGAACATAAGAAAAAAAGTTAGAAAATCAACTCTCCTACGCGAAGGAATTTCTAATGCAAAAATAACTGTTCACATGGGAACATGCGGAATTGCTGCCGGAGCAAGAACGATAATGAATACTGTTATCAAAATAGTAGAAGAGTCCGGTAGGGACGATGTAATTGTAACAACCTCCGGATGTGCCGGTTTTTGCAGTAGAGAACCGATGGCTACAGTAGAACTCAAAGGAGAAACTCCAGTGAAATACGGTGATCTAACCAAAGATAAAATAAAAAAAATATTTTCAGAGCATGTGCTTAATAAAAAAATCGTAGAAGAATATGCTCTTGCAATAGGAAGTGAGAGGGAACCCTAAAAAAGGATTAAGATAAAATATCCAATATCGAACAAGGAATTTCCAATGATGAAGGGAAAAAAAGAAGTAGAAGAAAAGAATATTGAGAGAAACTGATAAAAATAGAAGGAATCATAAATGGCTTATAGAACTCATTTAATGGTATGTACCGGAACAGCTTGTGTTTCGTGTGGTGCTTTTGATGTTAAAACACTATTAGAAGAAGAAATTAAAAAACAAGGATTGGATAAAGAAATTCTGGTTGTTGGTACGGGATGTCAGGGATTCTGCGCTCAGGGTCCTATTGTTGTGGTTCAACCGGATGATATATTTTATCAATTGCTTTCTCCGAAAGATATTTCTTATCTGGTGGAAGAACACTTCCTAAAGGGAAGACCTGTTAAAAAGATGATGTACACTCCACCCGGTGAAAAGATTCAGGTTCCTACCGTGAATGAGATTGGATTTTTCAGCAAACAGCGATTGATCGCTCTCAGGAATAAGGGATTGATCGATGCTGAAAAGATTGATGATTACATCGGCAGAGACGGATATAATGCATTGATAAAAGTCTTAACATCGATGAATTCCGAAGATATTATAAAAGAGATAAAGGATTCCGGTTTAAGAGGTCGAGGTGGTGGAGGTTTCCCAACAGGTTTGAAGTGGGAAATTTGTCATAATTCCAAAAGTGATACCAAATATATAATTTGCAATGCCGATGAAGGTGACCCTGGTGCTTATATGGATAGAAGCATCGTTGAATCTGATCCGCATGCAGTTATCGAGGGAATGCTGATCGGTGCAAAAGCAATAGGTGCCGATCAAGGTTTTGTTTATATCCGATCAGAATATCCACTTGCTATCAGCAGATTAGAAATAGCAATTGAGCAGGCACGAGAATATGGATTATTGGGAAAAGACATCCTCGGCAAAGGATTTGATTTTGACCTTGAGATCAAACAAGGTGCAGGAGCTTTTGTCTGCGGTGAAGAAACATCTCTTATCCATTCGATTGAAGGAATCTCACCCGAACCCAGCCAGAGACCTCCCTTTCCTGCTGAATCAGGATTATGGGGACAACCGACAAATATTAATAATGTAGAAACCTGGGCTAATGTTCCAAGAATTATTCTTCGTGGTGCTGAGTGGTTTGCAAGTATTGGTACAGAAAAAAGCAAAGGAACAAAAGTTTTCTCTCTTGTTGGAAAAATTAATAATACAGGTTTGGTGGAAGTACCGATGGGAATCACTCTCAAAGAGATCATTTACGATATTGGCGGCGGAATTCCAGATGGGAAAAAATTCAAAGGTGTTCAAATCGGTGGTCCATCCGGAGGAGTTGTTCCTGCTTCCTTTATAGATCTACCTGTCGATTATGAAAAACTAACTGAAGTTGGTTCTATGATGGGTTCAGGAGGAATGGTAGTTGTTGATGAAGATACCTGCATGGTCGATCTCTCCAGATATTTCTTAGAATTTACCAGTGATGAAAGTTGTGGGAAATGTTCAAGCTGCAGGGAAGGCAGCTCTGCAATGCTGGAAGTCCTAACCAGAATAACAGAAGGCGATGGAAAAGAAGGTGATATCGAATTCCTTGAAGAGTTGGGACAAGCAATAAAGGATGCTTCTCAATGCGGTCTGGGACAGACACTTCCAAATCCGGTTCTTTCGACTATTAAGAATTTCAGAGATGAATACGAAGCTCATATAAAAGATAAAAAGTGCCCTGCACATGTTTGTAAAGCACTAATTGATTTCCATATAGATCCTGACAAATGTACCGGTTGTACAGTTTGTGCTATTAAATGTCCTGCTGATGCTATCACCGGCAATCGTAAGGAAGTTCATATTATCAATCAGAATGAGTGTATTAAGTGTGGTATCTGTTATACTGTTTGTAAATTTGATGCAGTAAAAGTGGAGTAATATTATGAAACTTATAAAAATTCAAGAACTGCTTGAAGCAAAAGTTCTTACAGGAGAATACGATCCAGAAATAGAAATAGAAATAGGTTGTTCATCAGATTTAATGAGCGAAATATTGGCTTATGGCAAACCCAACTCGGTTCTGTTAACAAGCTTAAATAATATTCAGGTTATCAATACAGTAAATGTAGCGGATATTAAAGTAGTTTGTTTTGTTATGGGAAAAATCCCTAATGAAAATATGATAAACTTAGCTAAAAAGAATAACATAACAGTGTTTATAACAAAACTTACAACTTTCGAGAGTTGTGGGCGATTGTATAAAAATGGTCTTAAAAGTTGTAGCTATTTAGATTGATGAATAAAAATGGATAATGAAAGAACAACTTCCAAAGTTCAAGAGTTAACGTATGAACTGAGAATTGAAGATGTAATGAGTAAAAACATCGAAACTGTAAATCCTGAAATGTCTGTCTGCTTATTGAGAGATGTTTTGCAGAAAAAGCGAATATCGGGAGTTCCTGTTGTAAATGACGATAAATTTGTTGGTATCATTAGTATTGAAGATTTTATCAAATGCGTTGAACAGGGAGAAATAAATGCTTTAGTTGAAGATAAGATGACAAAAAATGTCGTAACTTTGTATGCCGATGAACCACTTGTTCATGCTGTTAAGAAATTTGAAAAATTTGGATTTGGTCGTTTTCCCATAATTACAAGGAAAGATAGAAAACTTGTAGGTATTATTACCAAAAGTGATATTATTAAAGGAATATTAAAGAAATTAGAAACAATTTATCATGATGAAGAAGAACGAAGGTACAGGGCAAGCCATATATTTAATGATATTATTGCTGATGAGATTTTTTTGAAATTCCAATATAATGTGGAAGGTAAAAACTTTGATAAAGCAGGAGAAGCTGCCACCGGACTGAAGAAAACACTTTATCGGCTCGGTCTCTCACCGGAAATAGTTCGTAGAGCTTCGATTTCAACTTATGAAGCAGAAATCAATGTTGTAGCTTATACTGATGGAGGAGAAATAACAGCATATCTTGAACCTCATCAAATCAGGATTGTAATTACTGATAAAGGACCAGGAATTCCTGATGTTGAGAAAGCACTACAACCCGGTTTTTCCACTGCTCCTGGCTGGGTAAGAGAATTAGGATTCGGAGCAGGAATGGGTTTGCCAAATATCAAAAAGTTTACTGACAAAATGAATCTAAATTCAACAGTTGATAAGGGAACAAATTTAGAAATTATTATTAAACTAAGTAATTATACTGATGAGGATTAATTATGTTTATTAAAGGTAAGATCTAAGAGGAGAAATAATGAATTTAAAAGATATTGTAGAAAAGCTTGGTTTAGAAGTTGTTTCCGGAGATATTGACAGAGAAGTAAGTGGGGGATATTCAAGTGATCTGCTGAGTGATGTTATTGCAAATGCTCAAGAAAAAAACATCTGGATCACATTGCAAATTCATATAAATATTGTAGCTGTAGCAAATTTGCAGGAACTCGCATGTATTATTCTCATAAATGGACGACAGCCGGAAGAAGCAACTTTAATTAAAGCAAAAAAGGAAAATATCCCGATTTTATTAACAGATTTATCGACTTTTGAAATAGTGGGAAAACTCTATGAAATGGGAATACGTGGAAACAAAGGATAATGGGGTTTTTGGAGAATGCTCAAAAAGATCAAAGTGGATTTGCATATTCACACCTGTCTCTCACCTTGTGGTGATATGGATATGACACCTACAATGATTGTACAAAAAGCAAAATCCAAAGGGTTGGATGTGATTGGAATTTGTGATCATAATTCATCTGAAAATGTTATTGCCGTAAAAAAAGCAGGAGAAAAATATAATTTGAAAGTTCTCGGTGGAATGGAAGTTACATCAAAAGAGGAAGTGCACATTTTAGCATTGTTTGATGAAAATATAGATTTATCGGAACTTCAAAAAATAGTTTATGAAAATCTGGATGGAGAGAATGATGAAGAGCTTTTTGGTTACCAATTGGTAGTAGATGAACAAGATGAAATTATTGATCGGAGCAACCGATCTGACAGTTGAAGAAATTGTGGAACATATTCATTCATTAAACGGACTTGCGATTGCATCGCACGTTGATCGTGAGAGATTCAGCTTGATCGGGCAATTGGGTTTTGTTCCGGAAGGATTAGATTTAGATGGTCTGGAATTATCACCGAGATATATGTCTGAAAAGAAAAAACTAAAATTTTCGATGTCAGCAGGCTTTCCGCTCGTTACATTTTCCGATGCTCATTATATAAATGATATTGGCAAAACTTCGACCACTTTCCTGATCGATGAGATCACGATAAGTGAACTGAAAAAAGCGTTAAAGAGTCAAGATGGAAGATCTGTCCTTACATATTCTTGATGTAGTTGAGAATTCGATCGAAGCAAATGCTTCGAAAATTGTGATAAAAATCGTAGAGGAAAAAAGCAATGATTTGCTTGTAGTGGAGATAAAGGATAATGGAAGAGGGATGAATAAGGAAATTATCAATAAAGTGTTAGACCCATTCTACACAACAAGAACGACACGAAATGTGGGTATGGGACTTTCTCTTTTGGCTCAAGCAGCGAAAGAGAGTAATGGCGATTTTGAGATAATTTCTAAGGTTAATGTAGGCACTGAGGTTAAAGCTACATTCCAATACAACCACATTGATCGTAAACCTATTGGTGATATGAAAAATACACTAATAACCTTAATGCTTTCTCATCCTGAAATAAATTTTGTTTATGAACACCAAGATGATGATGGAAATTATATTTTGGATTCTAAAGAATTGAGGTGAAATAACAAATGATAAAACACAAAATTCAAATAAATCTCAATAACAGAAATTACAAATTCAAAACGGATCAAAGCATCATGTCGTTTGTTATTTTGGAATTGTTATTTGGAATTTATTTGTTCTTTGGTATTTGTTATTTGTAATTTTTAAAAGAAAAGGTATAAAAATGATTAATTTAATTATTAATGGAATGAAAGTAGAAGTTGAAGAAGGTTCTACTATTCTTCAAGCAGCACAAAAAATCAATGTGGAGATTCCAACTTTATGTTATGATAAGACATTGCCGGCTTACGGTGCTTGCCGATTATGTGTTGTTGAAGTGATTCAACCAAACGGGAGAACATCAATTCAGGCTTCCTGTACTTATCCTGTCCAAGATGGTCTTGTCATCAAAACCGATACAAAGCGAGTGCTGAAAACCCGTAAGATTATGGTTGAATTAATGTTGGCAAAATGTCCGGATGCTGAAGTCTTACAAAAACTTGCGGAAGAAATGGGAGTCGGAACACCGAGGATTGAACTGAAAAATGAAGACTGTATTCTTTGCGGATTATGTGTGAGAATGTGTGAAAGCAGAATGGGTAGAGGAGCTATCGGATTTTCCGGCAGAGGATTCCAAAGAGAAGTGGTTGCTGCTTTCGATTCTCAATCGGAAGATTGCCAAACCTGCGGAGCTTGCGATTATATTTGTCCAACTCAAAAAGGGATCAAATTTGATAAAATTACAGAGAATAAAGTGGTCCCCATTCTTTCCGAATTTGATGAAGGATTAGTTAGAAGACCTGCCATTTATATACCCTTTCCTCAAGCAGTTCCAAATTATGCCAAAATCGACCCCGATTTTTGTGTCCAATTAACTACTGGAGAATGTAAGATCTGTACGGAATACTGTGATGCGGATGCCATAAATTTTGATCAAAAAGAAGAAATATTAGATTTAGATATAGGCTCAATCATAATAGCAACCGGAGCTGATAAATTTGATCCAACCATAATGCATGAATATGGTTTTGGCAAATTTAAAAATGTGGTTACTAGTATTCAATATGAAAGAATTCTGGCTGCATCAGGTCCATTTGAAGGACATCTGCAACGACCTTCTGATGGCAAAACTCCTGTAAAAGTAGCCTGGATACAATGTGTTGGAAGCCGAACAGAACACACTCATATGCCGTATTGTTCATCAGTTTGCTGTATGTATGCCATGAAGGAAGCGATCATTTCCAAGGAACATGTCTCCACTGTGGAACCAACTATTTTCTTCATGGATATTCGTGCTCATGGTAAGGATTTTGATAAATATTACGATAAGGCAAAAGATGTTGGAGTAACTTTTAAACGCGGAAGAATTGGAAAGATAGAAGAAGTTTCTAATACAGGAAATTTGGAACTATATTATACTCAGGATGGCGGTGAGTTGCAGATCGAAGAATTTGATATGGTTGTGCTTTCAGTAGGTTTAAAACCACCAAAGGATATTGTAAAACTTTCCGATAGCCTCGGTGTTCGTTTAAATGAATATAACTTTATCGATCACTTAGGAATTTCTCAGATCGATACGACCAGACCGGGAGTTTTTGTTTGTGGTCCGGCAGTATCTCCCAAAGATATACCGGAAACTGTGGTACAGGCATCGGGAGCTGTAGCTGGAGCTGCAGAATTACTTTCTGAAGTTCGGGGAACAGAAATTAGCAAAAAAGTTTATCCCGAAGAAAAGAAAATAACAGGTCAAAAACCACGTATTGGTGTCTTTGTTTGTCATTGCGGTATAAACATCGGAAGTGTAGTAGATGTACCCGGAGCGGTAGAATTTGCTAAAAAATTACCTAACGTAGTTTATGCTGGAGAAAACCTTTTCACTTGCTCGCAGGATACACAGGTAAAAATGAAAGAGATCATTGAAGAATATAGGTTAAACAGGGTGGTGGTTGCTTCCTGTTCACCCAGTACTCACGAGGCACTTTTCCAGGAAACAATGCGTGAAGCCGGTTTAAATCCTTACCTGTTTGAGATGGCGAATATTCGTAATCATTGTAGCTGGGTGCATCGTGATGATCATGCCAAAGCTTCTGAAAAAGCCAATCGTTTGATAAAAATCGCACTTGGAAAATCAAGATTATTGCAGCCTTTACATGCTATTTCACTTGAAGTAACTCAAAAAGGGATTGTAATTGGTGGTGGACTTGCCGGCATGACCGCAGCACTTTCCATAGCAAATCAGGGCTTTGAAGTAGCATTAATAGAACGTGCTGAAAAACTGGGTGGTAATTTAAACGGGTTATATCATACTTTAGACGGAAAAAGCGTTCCTGCATTCCTGCAAGATCTGAAAGATGAAATTGATGATCATCCATTGGTTAAAGTTTATTTGAATGCTAATTTAAAAAATATTGATGGTTACATTGGAAATTACAAAACAACTTTTGAATACAAGGGTGAAGAAAAAGAATTCGAACATGGAATAATTATAATTACAACCGGAGCAAATGCATCAGAACCAAAAGAGTACTTTTATAACGAATGCAAAAATGTAATTACGCAAAGAGAATTGGAACATGATCTGGAAGAAAATGAGAAAGTATATAAAAAAGTTAAAAGTGCTGTCTTCATTCAGTGTGTTGGTTCCCGTGATGAAGAACATCCTTATTGCTCACGCATCTGCTGTTCACAGGCAGTAAAAAATGCTATGAGATTAAAAAACTTGAATCCAAAAATGGATGTATCTGTTCTTTATCGTGATATTAGAACTTTCGGATTTTACGAAAAATATTATCAAGAAGCAAGACAATTAGGAGTGGTTTTCATTCGTTATGAAGAAGATGCTAAACCTGAGATCGACATTGACAGTAAAAAAACTGTATTCGGTGAAAATGCGTTGATCATTAAATTGAAAGACCATGTTCTGGGAATTGATATTACATTAAATCCCGAAAAGATCAT
>JAYEKK010000033.1:0-19711 GCA_034660955.1 Candidatus Cloacimonadota bacterium
GCAAATGGTGTATATTTCTATCGAATAACTGCAACTAAGGGTAATAAGAAAATTGAGAAAACACAGAAAATGGCAATCTTAAAATAGGTAAAAAAATATGAAAAAAATAATTATACTTTTAGTGGTGTTGCTTATATCGCTCTCTCTTTCAGCAGGAAGATATGCTGGTGATTTTATGGTGATAGGTTCTGGAGTTCGCTCTTCAGGAATGGGAAAAGCATTTACAGCAATTGCTAATGATGGATCTGCAATTTATTGGAATGCTTCTGGTATTGCTCAAATGCGAGAAACAGAAATCGGAGTTATGAGAGCATTCTTATACAATGGTCTTGCCTCTTATGATAATTTTAGTTTTTGTCAGCCTCTTCCAAATGATGTTACGATTGGCTTTAACTGGACTCGACTATCTATAGATGATATTCCTGTCTTCCTGGAAGAACATCTGGTAGGAAATCCTAGCTTCCGCTCTGCATATTTTGAATATAATTTAACAGGAGACCCAGATGGCTGGATGACTAGTACCGATGATCTCCTGCAATTTGCTTTTGCGAAACATTTACACTATGATCTAAATCTGGGCTGGCTCTTTTTTGACGTTCCCTTTGAATTTTATTTTGGTGGAAACATAAAATATATTAAACGTAAAATCGATGAAAGTATTGGAAATGGAACCGGATTTGATTTCTCATTTTTAACCAGGACAAGTCTTGCCGTTCTTTTTGAAAGAGATTGGTTGGGAGATTTCACTTTTGGAGTTAATTTTCAGGATCTTGGAGGAAGTAATATTACCTGGGATGTAGTTGATGATAACTCTGATCATCAGGATGAAGTCTTGATGAACAGCAAATTGGGAATGGCAGTAATTCAACCGCTCCCATTCATATATTCCACCCTGACCTTATCACACGATATTGATTATATTTACAGTACGATACATCATTTTGGATTAGAATATAAATATAGAGATCTAATTGAAGTTCGATTGGGATATTATGATACAAATTTCACAACCGGTCTTACGATAATGTATAAAGATTTTGCACTTGATTACGCATTTCTCACAAATAATTTAGCCAGTACAAATCGCGTTGGCTTAAGAGTTAATTTCTAACAGGGAGTTCAAAATGAAGTTTTGTTTTTTAATGCTATTATCGTCATTAATACTTTGGGGATGTATGGGAGAAGAAAGTTTAGGGACCGATACTCAAGCACCAAATAAACCGGAATTAGTTCCTCATCTGGGAGATACCGGAGATATTGTTCAAAATTACCAGGGGAATTCAGATACTTTAAATTTTTATAATATTTATAGTGATATTAATTTTGAGAACAATGGTATAGATGCTATGATGGAAGGTAATTGGTTAAATATACAATGGTTCCGACTGGAAGACTCTGATATTGATTATCTAAAGATATTCAGGTTCAGTGCACAAGAATATTATAATGCAATAGATACACTAAATTTTGCTCAGATAATTGATACTGTTAATTATGAAGATCAAATCTATTATGTAGATAAAACCTCAACTACAGATAAAAATTATTTTTATTTTATTGAAGCAATTGATAACGCAGGAAATTCTACTCTTTCTGATACAACCGGTTATAAACTGATCGATAAACCATATTTAATATCTCCGGCTGATTATTCTTCATATCAGAGTATTGATTATGTCACTTTTGAATGGCAACCAAGTGCTAATGCGGAACAATACAGGTTACTGATCTTTAATGAAAACAGAGAGCTGATTTGGCAAAATACACCGTTAGATTTAGGGTATTTCACAGTCCAATATGATGGACCTCCGGTGAATCCCGGTTCAGTATTGATCTGGCGGGTTGATGCTTTTGGTGGTACATATTCAACACCAAGTCCGATCGAAGGAAATTTCTATACTGTTGAATCTGGAGCTGAATCTGTAGAACGTTATATATTCATAGACGAGTAAATTATCTTGACGTTAAACTATGAAAAAAATTATTAAAAGTTTCAAGGAGAATAAATGAAAAAAATCATATTTATTATATTCTTAATAATATTAGGATTAAGTTTATGGGCTCAAACTGAAAGTAGCGGAGTTTTCAGCAACAATCCTGGAGCTGTTTACCAATATTCCGGTTCTCTTACAGGAACTGAGCAACTCAAGATTAGAACTTATATTTGGGGACAGGTTAGAAATCCTGGACTTTATATTGTCCCAGATGACACAGATTTGCTAACATTGATTTCATCTGCCGGTGGTCCAACAGAAAATGCAAAACTCTCTAAAATTAGAATAATCCGATCTACAACAGAAGGCGAAAAGGTAATCTGGGTTGATCTGAAAGAATATCTGGAGACCGGTCAAGCAGAATTAATCCCGATACTAAAGCCCGGTGACACTGTAATCGTTTCAGGCTCAACATATTATGCGTTTACAAAAGCAGTCAATTGGCTTTCTCAGATTGCTGTGATGTTAAGTGTATATGTAGCAATTTCTAATATTAGTAATTAAGTAAATGAGGTTATATGAAAGATCAATTCAATCAAGTTAAATTCAACGAGGATTTTGAAGAGCAGGAAATTAAACTAACCGATTATTTAAATATAATAGTTAGATTCAAGTGGATTGTTGCATCCATTTTTTTAGCAATTTTTGTAGTCTCATTTATTTATACTGCCAAGGCACCTAGGATTTATAAAGCGACTTCAAAAGTGCTTCTGGAAGAGAAAATGGGAAGTAATTTATTTTTTACTTCAATGAGCAATAAGGCTTCATCCATAAATAATCAAATTCAAATTTTACAAAGTTTTCCTGTGATAAAAATTGCAAATCAAATACTTACCAGACATGAAGAATATAAAAGCTTCCCCATTTCGCAAACAGAAGGACTCCCCGAATCATATTTAAAAAGGAACCTGGAGATAGATACTGAGCGGGAAACTGATATTCTTATTATAAATTTTGAATCCACAAGTCCATTGGAAGCTAAAGAAGCTGCAAATGCTGCTGCACATGCGTTAATGCAACAAGATACTAATTATGCTAGAAGAGAGTTTAGGAACGCTAGAGAATTTCTAGCAAATCAACTTGATGAACATGACAGACGATTACGTTCTGCTGAAGAAGAACTTCGACTCTATAAAATTGAACATGGTGTTTCCATGCTTTCAGAAGAAACTCAGAAACTCATCGAGCAGACATCTGATCTAACTGCAATGCTTTCTGAGGCAGTAACAGAATTAGATGTTGCAAACAACCATTTAGATTTCCTTAAAGTAGAACTAAATGTTCAAGACAATTTTCTTTCTGATGTTAATTCAGTACTCTCATCTCCCCTACTTGAACAATTAAAACGAGAAACCATCGCACTTCAAATTCAATATGTAAATTTTCTTACAAAATCAGATTATTCCCCCGATCATCCTGAACTTGTTACATTAAAAAATTCTATTGAAAGTGCAAAAATAAAACTTAATGAAGAAATCCAGAGAATCCTGCTGGTAAAATCAGGTTCTGCGGATCCATTAATGTTCCGATCTAGTTTAATAGAAAAGATATCTACAGCTCAAATCGAACAAAATATCAAATCTACTAAAGTTATAAGTTTACGTGCAGCAGTAGAGAAATATAATGAAAAAATGTCTCAACTTCCAGATACTGAAGTTCAGCTAGCAAGATTAGAACGCAATTATCAGATAAATGAAAAAACATATACAATGCTTATTGAAAAATATGAAGAAGCAAAGATCGCTGAGAAATCTAAATTAGGTAAGATTAGAATTGTAGAAGAAGCACGTATTCCCGATGTACCGATAAAACCTAACAAAAAGATGAATATGATGATCGCAATTGTGCTTGGGTTAGGTCTTGGAATTGGTGCTGCACTTCTGGTTCACTCATTAGATTCAAAGATACGAACTTTTGATGATGTACGTAAATATGTGTCATTACCTGTTCTGGGAACTATACCACTTATACAAACAGATGATATTGAACTTGATAATATTGAACAGAAAATTGAAATAACCAAAGGACCGGAAAGGGAAAAATATAAAATAATTCTACAGCAAATCCAGGAAAAACTTATAACAAATTATTCTCCTAAATCTTCAACTGCTGAAGCCTTCAGGATTTTGCGTACAAACATAATTTCCCGAAAGAAGAATTCTGACTGCACAACACTACTTATCACAAGTTCAGGTCCAAAAGAAGGAAAATCTACGATCCAGGCAAATATGGCTACAGCTTTAGCTCAAATGGATGCCAAAGTAATCCTGGTTGATCTTGACCTTAGACGTCCAATGGTTCACACAATCATGGGCTTTGATAAAGAGATTGGTATAAGTGATTTTCTTATGGATAAATCTACTAAAATAGAAAAAGTTATTAAAAAATCTAATGTCGAGAATCTTGATATAATAACCAGTGGGATCATACCACCAAATCCCTCAGAATTACTTGCTTCAAAACGAATGGATGAAGCAATTGAAAGTCTTAAAGAAAAATATGATTACATTCTATTCGATTCACCACCGGTTATTGCGGTTACAGACTCAATGGTAATGGCAAATAAAGTGGATCTATTGATCCTTGCGATCCGTGTTGACCAGGCTGATAAAAACGTTGTTAAAAGAACAAAAGAACTTCTTGAAAATATTAAAGTTGATATTGCGGGAGTTGTAATAAATGGTATCCAGCCACATAGATATTATAATAATTATGAATATAATTATTATTACTATTATTATTATGGGAAAAGTGAAGAAAAAAAATCTAAGAATAAATTCTTCGGCAAAAATAAATCTATTTCTTGATGTTCTTTCAAAACGTTCTGATGGATATCATCAGATAAGAACAATTTTCTCTGAAATAGGGTTAGCTGATATAATAAATTTTGCTTTGACAAAAAAAGACACTGTTAAAATTTTGTCAGATATAGACTTTGTAAGCACAAAGGAAAATTTAATTTACAAAGTCGCGATCTTTATAAAAGAGAAATATAATGTGAAATTTGGTGTGAAAATAGAATTGCAAAAAAATATACCCATTTCAGCAGGAATGGGTGGTGGAAGCAGTAATGCAGCCAGCACGATAGTTGCACTTTCTAAGTTATGGGATCTAAAACTTTCTAAAGATGAAATGCATAAGATAGCTGAGAACTTTGGAAGTGACATAAATTTCTTTCTTGAAGGCGGGTGTGCTTTAGGTGAAAATCGCGGAGAAAAGATTTTTCATCTTAAACAAATACAATTAGATAATATATTCTTGGTAAATCCCGGTTTTAAAATTTCCAGTAAAGAAGCTTATGATGCAATTTTGTTAGATGGTCATGAAAATGACAATTGGGCAAAACTCATAAAAGATGAAAACATTCAATGGTGCTATAACAAACTCCAAGATGGTGTTTGTAATAAATATCCTGAAATCCGAAAGATAATTAATTATCTATTGGAAAATGGGGCTGAACAAGCAATGCTCTCTGGTAGTGGAGCCACAATAATTGGATTCTGCCCTGACAGAGCAACAGCAGAAAAATTTTCAATATACTATTCTAAAATAGGTTATTGGAATTACATTACTAAAACTAAAAGGAGTACAAAATGAACATTACAGATGTTAAAGTTTTTCTTAGAGAAAGTAATCAGCTTAAAGCATTCGTCAATATTGTTATAGATGATGCGTTCATTATTAGAAACATAAAAGTTATCGAAGGTGATAATGGTCTTTTTGTTGCAATGCCAAGCCGTAGAGTAAGCTCCGGTGAATATCGTGACATTGCTCATCCAATTAATACTGAAACCAGAAACATGATTGAAGGTGTTATCATCGAAAAGTATAAGGAAGTTCTCCAGAAAGCATTATTGTCAGCTAATGAAGGTTCTGAAAAAAAGGTTGAAAAACCAGTTAAAAAACAAGAAGAAAAACCAGCTGAAGAACCAGCTGAAGAATAAATATTAGATGTTTTCAAAATTGAAAATTTTTACTGGAAATTCAAATATTGAATTGGCAAATGAAGTTTCAAAACTCTCAGGTATCCCGTTAGGTGATGCTGAAGTTTTTAAATTCTCAAATGATAACTCATTTGTTAAGATCAATGAGAATGTAAGAGGTGCTGATACTTTCATAATACAGCCAACCTGTTATCCGGTTAACGATAGTGTGATGGAATTATTCATCATGATAGATGCACTTAAGCGTGCATCAGCAGCAAGAATAAATTGCATAATTCCTATATTTGGTTATGCCCGTTCAGATAAAAAAGATCAACCCGGAGTTGCAATCACAGCAAAATTAATTGCCGATCTTCTTACAAAAGCAGGTGCAAACAGAATTGTGGCAATGGATCTTCATTCAGATCAGATTCAGGGTTTTTTTGATATACCGGTTGATCATCTTTATTCAACCCCTATCTTTGTTCGATATTTTAAAGAAAATCTTGATCTGAAAAATATAGTTGTTGTATCACCGGATACTGGTGGAACGGCAAGAGCAAGATTATTAGCTAAACGACTTGATTGTACTTTAGCAATTGGGGATAAACGTAGAATCGGGAATAATGATAAAGCTGAAATATTAAATATTATTGGTGATGTTGAAGGGAAAACAGCTATCCTTTTTGATGATATTATTGATACTGGTGGCAGCTTATGTAAAATGTCCCAAGCACTTATGAACCAAGGTGCAAAAAAAGTCTATGCTGCCTGTGCTCATGGAATCCTTTCGGGGAATGCCATTAGCAATTTAGAAGAATCACCAATAGAGAAATTGTTCATTACAAATTCGGCTCCCTTAAGCAAAGAGAAAGCAAAATGTAAGAAAATCATTCAGCTTTCTATTGCCGAATTATTAGCTAATGCAATAAAGAAAATTCACATTGAAGAATCTTTAAGTATCTTATTTAGATAAACATAAAATCCACATAGTGGGATTTCAACGGAGGAAGGAATGAACATAAAAATTAATGCAGAAAAAAGAGATTTGGGGAAAAGATCTGGTCTTACGGAATTAAGAAAAGAAGGATTTATCCCTGGTATAATCTATGGTTCAGGACAGGAAGGAATTAAAATTGCTTTCAATGCACGTGATTATACTCGCGAATATAAAAAATCTATCGGAGCGGTTGCATTCTTCGATATTACTGTTGATGGAAATACATACAAAACGTACATCAAAGAAAAGCAAATTCATCCATTAACAAGAGAAGTTGTGCATATCGATTTCTTAGAACTTCATAAAGGTAAATCTATTACTATTGATGTTCCTATTAATTTTACAGGTGAAGCACTTGGAACAAAAGAAGGTGGAGTTTTTGAAATCATTCACAGAACGATCCAAGTTACATGTCTTCCAAAAGATATCCCGGAAGAAATCAGATTCGATATTTCCGATATGGATATTGGTGATTCTATTCACCTTAAAGATCTTGATATTTCGGAAGATATGAATACAGATCTTTCTGATGAAATAACAATTGCTATTTTAAGTATTCCGAAAATTGTAGAAGAAGTTGAAGAAGAAGTTGAAGAAGAAGAAGGAGTCGAAGGCGTTGAAGGTGAAGAAGGTGCTGAAGGCGAAGAAGGCGATAAAGATGCCGAAAAAGAGAGTTCTGAAAAAGATTCTAAATAATGAGATTAGTTGTCGGACTTGGTAATCCAGGAAAAAAATATAAATCTAATAGGCATAACATTGGATTTACGTTTCTGGATCTCTACCTAAAAAAACTATCTCTGAAATTCAAAAGAAGAATTAAATATGATTATCTAATTTCAGATGATTTGATCTTTATAAAACCTAAAACATTTATGAACAGAAGTGGAGACGCAGTAACTTCTGTTTTAACAAAATTTCGGATAGATGAAATTCTTGTCATTGTTGATGATATTCATCTTCCTATCGGAGAAATCAGAATACGGAAAAGTGGTGGCAACGGCGGTCATAACGGACTTGGCTCTATTGTAAATTCTCTCGGTTCAGACGAGTTTGGAAGAATCCGAATTGGAGTTGGTTCACCAAAAGAGAAGGATCTTTCCAATTATGTTCTTTCTGATTTCTCAAAAAATGAAATTTCAACATTAAATGTTGTTTTTGATCTTTTAAATATTCTACTGAAAAGTTATCAAAATTCTGATTTTGATCAGATGATAAACGAGTACAGTAAATATAAAAAATCCTATTCTGAGAAAATATTAGAATCTCAGGATCGATAGATAGTAAAATATTTTACTATCTTAAAATGACCAAAGGAGGAAAAATGCTGAATAAGTATGAAAGCATGGTCGTGATCAATCCAACTCTTAGCGAGGATAACGCTAAAAAAGAGAACGAGTTGATCAAGAGTTTCATCAAAGAAAACGGCGGTGAGATCCTTAACTCTGACGAGTGGGGAAAGAAACGCTTAGCTTATCAAATCAACAAATTTAAAGAAGGTTACTACTTCATTAATTACTTTACTCTCGATTCTACTAAGTTAACCAAACTTGACCGCTTCTACAAGCTTCATGAATATATTATTCGTAATAATATTTTAACCAAATAGGGAGATATTATGTCAAAAGAACTTAGGTTTCCAAATATTAATTCGATGATCATTAGTGGAAGATTAACCAGAGATGTTGAATTACGCTATCTTCAGAATGGTACTCCTGTTGCAAAGCTTTCTCTAGCTTTTAATAGGAATTATCAGAAGAATGGTGAATGGCAGCAGGAAACTGGTTATATTGATGTAACTGTTTGGAGCAAGCGCGGCGAACAGTGTGCTGAATATTTGCATAAAGGGAGTCCAGTGCTTGTAGAGGGCTATTTAAAAACTCATTCTTATGTTGATAAGAACGAGCAAAACCGTAAAGTAACAGAAATTGTCAGCACAAAGGTTTCTTTTCTGGAGAAAGAGAGTTACGACTCTAATTCAAATGAAGAGTTCCAACCTTCTGGTAATAGTAATAATAAGAACACTAAGCAAAGTCAACCTGTTGCAGAAGTAACAGATGATGATGTACCGTTCTAGAAAATTGAAGGAGAAAATAATGGAAGAAAAAATAGAAAAAGCCGAAGTAGGAACTACTACAGCAAAACCAACTGAAGTAAGAACTGAAAGACCATATTCAAGACCATCAAGACCACCTCAAAATAGAGATAACAGAAGAAGAACTTTTAAGCCAAGAGGTAAATTCCTTTTTAAAAAGAAAGTATGTTTCTTCTGCAAGAACAAAGATGCAGTAATTGACTACAAAGATGTTGGTTTATTGAAAAGATTTATTGCTGAAAGCGGTAAGATTACACCAAGACGTTTTACAGGTGCTTGTACAAAACATCAAAGAAAAATTGCTGTTGAAATAAAAAAAGCACGTCAAATGGCTCTTATTCAATATACTGATAAGCATAAACATTAAGCAGTGATCTTCTTAGCTGTAATATCAGTTGTTATTGCAACGTTATCCCCATTTTGGGGATTGATCTTTATAATCGCATTTAGTGGTAAATACCAGAAAAAAAAGAGTCTGTTCTATTCTGTGTATTTTGGTTTTATTGTTTTACTGTTTATTTTCAGAGTAATTGATGTCATTTCTTTTTTAGATCTGTTAATTGGAGTAGGTTTAACATCTGTCCTATATTTATGGAGTTTGCATCGTACTTTGAATTTCATCAACGCATTGATCTCGGTTTTCTTTCTTAACTTAATCTATGCAGCATTACGTTTGATTATTTTCGGGAAGTATTACGCTGAAATAATTGCAGAAGTTATAGAAAAATACAAAGAATTCATTACACAATCATTTCAAAATAACAACGAACAGTTAACTCTTGCATTGAAATTCACAGAAACATTTCAAGAGCTATTCATAAAATATTATGTTGGAATTTGGGTTATCACAATTGTATTCGCAATCTATATTGGATCATTATTGCTTTCCAAAAAGGGAAGTTTAAAATGGGAACATAGAAAAATCCGAATGCCCTTTTACCTTATATACATTTTAATTGCAGCATTAGCTGGATTTCTACTGCCAACTAGTCATACTTATGGTATTAATGCACTGATCATGATCGCACCATTGTTTTTGATCCAGGGAATATCAATTCTGGATTTCTACTGGGGAGATTTCTTTAAAAAATCTAAATTTCTACTTTTTTTATTGATCTTTTCAATGGTGTTTAATTATTTTATTTTGATATTAGTTGCTCTTATCGGGCTTACTGATATTTGGTTTAATTTTAGGAAAATAGATATGGAGGAAATAGATGGAAATAATCTTAACTAAAGATATAAAGGCCTTAGGTGAAGCCGGAAAACTTGTAAAAGTGAAAGCTGGTTATGCCAGGAATTACCTTTTACCAAATGGTTTTGCAATTCCTGCAAACCAAAAAAATCTCTCAAAGATTGAAGAGATTAAGAAAATAGCTGCAGACGAAAAAATTGCTTTATACGGAAAATATAAAGAAGTCATCGATAAGTTAGAAGGTGTTGAACTTACATTTATTAGAAGAGCAGATGAAAATAATCACCTATTCGGTTCTGTTTCAGAAAATGATATTGTAAAAGCACTTGCTGAAAAAGAGATCGAAATCCATAAAGCAGACATTGTTATGGAAAAACACCTTAAGAAAGTTGGTAGTTCTGATGTTGAAATTAGTTTTACATCTGAATTAAAAACTACTGTCAAAGTGAATATTGATATTGAAAACGTCGATGTTAAAAGCATAATTGATAACATTGAAGTTAAACACAGTGAAAACACAGAAACTGAAAAAGATAACGAAGATAAAAATATTGAAAATGAATAAAGAATTTGTAAAATAGGGAGGAAAACTTGAAAAAGATAATTAGTATTATTGGATGGGTAATTTTACTGTTTGCATTTGCAGCTTTAGGACTTTCTTCAGATGATCCGACATTTGGATTTTTCTTTTATTTAGTATTCTTTACTGCAACTTTCGCGCTTGTTTATCTCTACATTAAAAAGCACCATAGAAAAACTGAGCTTGATCAGAAAAAAATTGCTCTAGCTCATAAGATATCTGGAATTGTGTTACTTTTGGTTGGTCTTTTAAGCCCAATTATAGCACTAAGGAAGATTAATCTTCCTATCCTGCCGAATATATTAATATTCCTGGCAACAGTAATATTGATCGGATTGGGTATAATGGCAATTACTCTGATAAATGGAATAAAGCATAAGAAAATATTGGGATATCTTCTTCTAATTCTCATCGCCACGATTCCTGCAATATTTGCGATTACATTTCTATCGACATATTTTCCAAATGCTTATAATGCACTTGGTACTTCTTACTGGGCGATTGTATCCGTATCAGTTTTTGCATGGTGGGGATTCTCCCTTTATTTCAAGAAGAATTAAAGTCCTTTGCTATAGCAGTTGATTTTTCATGAGATTTTTTAAAACTGGGAATGTTGTTAAAGACCTGGTCTTTAGTATTGCCGGTGAAGAAAACCATGATCTTATAGCTGTTGCATTTGGTTGGAAAAAGATAGTTGGCAATTTATTGGCTGAGCGTGCTTCTATAGTTAAATTAGAAAATGGTGTGCTTTTCATCGCTGTTACCAACAATGTATGGATGCAGGAACTTGTTCTCAGAAGATCCCAACTTATCAGCGATATCAATAGGATATTGCATGTGAAATTATCTAATATTGTTTTCTTCATGAAGCATAGTCAAAAAGGTAAACGAAGGTAAATAATGATAAAAATAGCTCCATCACTTCTTTCAGCGGATTTCGTTCGCTTAGAAAAAGAGATAAATAATATTCAAAAAGCAGGTGCAGATATTCTCCATCTGGATGTAATGGATGGTCATTTTGTCCCTAACCTGACATTTGGATTACCAATTATCAAGCAAATCAAAGATATTGCCCAAATCCCGGTAGATGTACATTTGATGGTTACAAATCCGGATGTTTACCTGGAAACACTGGGAAAATGGAAAATTGATTATGTTTCATTTCATCAGGAAGCAGAAGCCCATATTCACAGACAATTAAAAGTTCTTCAAAAACATAGTGTAAAAGCCGGTATTGCTTTAAATCCTGCAACTCCGGTAGAAACAATTTTCCCTGTAATTGCTGAATTGGATTTCGTGCTTATTATGAGTGTTAATCCTGGTTTTGGCGGACAGAGTTTTATCCCGCTTGTGTATGATAAAATTGAAAAACTTCGCAAATTGGCTGATCAAGTAAATCCTGATCTGGAAATTGAAGTTGATGGCGGAGTTAATAATATTAATGCCCCGGAACTTATTAACAAAGGTACTGATATTCTGGTTGCAGGTTCATTTATATTTGGCTCTGATGATTATAAAAATCAAATAGAAATTCTTAAGAAATAATTATGTTTAATAGTTTAACTGAACGCTTTGATTCCATTTTCCGCAAACTTAAGGGTCGCGGGAAACTCAGTGAGCAGAACATAAAAGAATCAATGCGTGAAGTTCGCCGTGCTTTATTAGAAGCTGATGTAAACTTTAAAATAGTTAAAGACTTCATTAATGATGTTAGTGCCAAAGCAGTAGGAACTGAAGTAATGAAGAGCCTTACTCCCGGTCATCAAGTTGTTAAGATCGTACATAATCAACTTATTGATTTAATGGGAAGTAAGAATTTCAAGATCAAATTACACGACAATAAGCTTAATAAGATCATGATGGTTGGTCTGCAGGGATCTGGTAAAACCACAACCTGTGCTAAGCTTGCCAGTAATTTCCGCAAACAATCCATAAACCCTGAACTCGTTGCCTGTGATGTCTATCGTCCAGCTGCTATTCAGCAATTAAGGGTTCTCGGAAAGCAATTATCAATTCCTGTTTATGCAGATGAAAAGCAGAAGAGTGTTATTAAGATCGCAAAAAAAGCGTTGAAGGAATCTGAAAATTCCGATACAAATCTTCTGATCTTTGATACTGCAGGGAGATTGCATATCGATGAGAAAATGATGAGGGAGCTGAAAGATCTCAAGAAGCTCCTGAAGCCGGATTACATTTTCTTCGTTGCTGATGCGATGACAGGACAGGATGCTGTAAATGTTGCCAGAGAATTTAATGATCAGTTAGAGTTTGATGGTGTGATCCTGACAAAAATGGATAGTGATGCTCGCGGTGGCGCAGCTCTTTCTATAAAAGCAGTTACAGATAAACCGGTAGTATTCGTTGGAACCGGTGAGAAAATATCTGATCTGGAAGAATTCCATCCCGATAGAATGGCAAACAGAATTCTGGGCATGGGTGATGTATTAAGTCTCATCGAAAAAGCAGAAGCAAATATTGATATAGAAGAGGCTGAAAAGCTTGCGAAAAAACTTCAAAAAAATCAATTTACTTTTACTGATTTCCTTTCCCAATTGCAACAAATACAAAAGATGGGACCAATGGATCAACTTATGGGAATGATCCCGGGTATGAGCGGAAAAGCAATGAAGGGAATGAAGGTTGATGAAAAAGATATCAAACATATTGAAGCTATCATCTTCTCAATGACACCACAAGAAAGAGAAAAGCCGGCAAGTATAAATGGAAGCCGTAGACACAGAATTGCAAAAGGAAGCGGGACTTCTATTCAACACGTTAACAGGCTACTCAAACAATTTGAGCAGATGAAGAAAATGATGAAGCAATTTAGTAATCCAAAATTTATGAACAAAGGCATGCTGCCTTTTTAAAATCTTGGGAAATTGATGAATAAAGGATTAAGCGGCAAAACTGTTTTATAACTTTTTGCATTTCAATAAGTTAAAACAGTGATTCAGGCATCTAAAAAATGCTTGACGATAAAAGGCTAAAAAAAAGTTAATCCTTTTTAGTAATTAAAAAAAGTCTAATAAGAAATAAGGAGTCGACATGGTTAAGCTAAGGCTTAAAAGAATGGGTAAAATTGATACACCTTTTTACAGAATTGTAGTATTAGATTCACGTAAAAAAAGAGATGGTGCTTATATTGAATCTCTAGGATACTACGATCCAAAAACTGATCCACTTACACTTAAAGTGGATACAGATAAAGCTATAGGGTGGTTACAAAAAGGAGCACAACCTTCTGATACAGTAAGATCTTTACTACGCAAAGCCGGAGTATTAGAGAAATGGCACAATCTGAAGAACGAAGTAAACGAAGGAAAAGAAAAAGAAACTAAAGTTAAAAAGACTACAGCAAAAAAAACTACTGCGAAGAAAACTGTGAAAAAAGAAATTAAACCTGTAGTAAAGAAAGTTGAAGAAAAACCAGTAAAAAAGACAGAGAAAAAAGAAGCAAAGACGGCAGAGAAAAAAGTAGAAGAAAAAGTTGCAGTAAAAGCTGAGAAGAAAGAAGCAAAACCGATAGCTGAGAAAGTTGAAGAAAAACCTGTAGTTAAAGCTGAGAAGAAAGAGACTAAACCGGTAGCTGAAAAAAAAGAAGAGACCCCAGTAGTTGAAACTGAAAAAAAAGAAACTCCTAAAGAAAAGGATACTGAAGAGAAATAAAGATGAAGGAACTTATTGAATTCATCGTTAAAGCTTTAGTAGATGATCCAGGCGCTATCGAGGTTGAAGAAGTGAAAAATGAAAAATCTACTACTTACAAACTTCGCTCTGCTAAAAGTGATATTGGAAAGGTTATTGGCAAACGTGGTCGTACAGCAAGTGCAATTCGCACTATAATGACAGCTGTATCTGCAAGACAAGGGAAAAAAGCTGTTTTAGAAATTTTAGAATAGATGCTAATTTCTGACCTGGTTGCAATTGGTAAACTAGGAAAACTTATTGATGAGAATGGGTTCATCCCATTTAAGCCCGGTAAGAATTTCCACCCGGATCTTTTGGAAAATATTTTTTTGATCTTTAGAAATAATAGTGTGAGATATGTGACGGTAGAAGAAGTAATAAAAAATTACCGGATAAAAATTGATGACAGTGAAACTGCTCAAGCTGCAGCAGATGAAGGTAATGTAAAAGTAATGCTTCCAAAGATTGAAATCGAGTCTCTTAAAAAAGAGCTTGATATTGATGATCATGTTGGAAAAGAAATTATCTTCAATTCTGAAGCAATCGGTAAAGTTATTGAGATATTGAACAATTCAGTTTATGACCTTTTGGTCTGTGAATTGAATAATAAGCAAGAACTGATGATACCATTATTGGATAAATTCATTCTTGAGATCAATGATGACAGCATAACAGTTCAATCTATCGAAGGATTGTTGAAAATATGAAGATCGATGTATTAACTCTCTTCCCGCAAATGTTCAAAAATTTTCTAAAGGAAAGCATGGTCGGGATAGCAATAAAACAAAATGCACTATCTGTTGAATTAACAGATATTCGCGATTTTGCTTTTAACAAACACCACAAAGTGGATGACTATCCATACGGTGGCGGATCGGGAATGGTGATGACACCGGAACCGCTTTATGAAGCTATCACAAAGATCAAAGGTGATCGGGATATACCGGTTATCTACTTTACTCCACAAGGGAAATTACTGGATCAATCAACTGTGAATAAATTCAGCCAGATTAATGAAATGATCATAGTTTGCGGACATTATAAAGAGATCGATCAACGTATTCGTGATACTCTTATTACAGATGAACTTTCAATTGGAGATTATGTACTTTCCGGTGGTGAAATCCCAGCAATGGTAATGATCGATGCAGTGGCACGTTTGCAGGACGATGTACTTGGTGATATTGGTTCAGCACTCTCCGATTCTCATCAGGATGGTCTTTTAGGCTGCCCTCATTATACACGTCCACCAGAATTTATGGGACACAAAGTTCCAGACATTCTTTTATCCGGGAATCATAAAAATATTGAAAAATGGCGTGAAAAAAAGTCATTGGAAATAACAAAGAAGAACCGTCCGGATTTACTGGAAGATTGATGCAGCCGAATATTTATCTGGGGCTTGTTCATCATCCGGTATACAATAAATTTGGTGATATGGTAACTACATCTATCACCAATCTGGATATTCATGATATTGCCCGAAGCTGCAAAACATTCGGCTTAAAAAAATTCTTTGTTATCACTCCATTGAAAACGCAAAAACTTCTTCTAAACAGAATTTTAAAATTCTGGAAAAGTGATATTGCTTTAAAGTATAATAATGATAGAGTTCAGGCTCTATCGCTAATTGAGTATGCAGTTGATATCCAAACTGCAGTAAAACAGATAAGTTTACAGGAAGACGACTGTCTTGTAGTATCCACAACAGCAGCTAGGTTAAAACAGCAGATCAGTTTTAATGATCTAAGAGAAATCAGAAGTCCTGTTCTACTTCTTTTTGGTACCGGTAACGGACTAACCAAAGAAGTTCATAAACAGGCAGATCATGTTTTAAAACCTATTGAAGGAAAGGGAAATTATAATCACCTTTCTGTTAGAAGCGCAGTTGCTATTGTGTTAGACAGACTATCTTCCGAAAAATAAAGGAGGAAAGATGGACATTCTAAACGAAGTTGGAAAAGAACAAATGAGAACAGACCTTCCGGAATTCAGAGTTGGTGATACAATAAAAGTTCACTATAAGATCAAGGAAGGATCAAAAGTAAGAATACAGGTTTTTCAGGGAATCGTGATCCAGAGAAGAGGAGCACTAATTTCTAAGACATTCACTGTAAGAAAAATAAGTAACGGAGTTGGCGTGGAGAGAATTTTCCCGCTTAACTCACCCAATATCGACAAGATCGATGTTGTAAGATTTGGTCGAGTGCGTAGAGCCAAGCTCTTCTATCTTAGAGAAGCTAAAGGTAAAGCTGCACGTGTAAAAGAAAAGAGAAGATACTAAATTCTTCAAATAATATGACAAGGGAGTTCGATATTTCGAACTCCCTTTTTTTGTGCCTTAACCTTAAAAGGATTTCTCTCAAGCCTTCTTTGGAGTTAATCCTTTAAAGGTTTCTTTCAACATCTCCCCAACCTTAAGATTGCTAACTGCAAGAAGTTTTGCAAGAAGCGATCTCAAGGTTTATGGATTCCCGTTTTCACGGGAATGACAACCGGACAAGTTAAAACTTTACATAAATCAAATTATATTAAAAAATTGTAATTGTGCCTTACTAAAAACCTAATCTGAGCGATTATAAATAGGTCTTGTTCCCAATCCCCTGATTGGGAATGGCTTATATCCGAAACCCGTTTCGCCTATCGGGCTGTTTCGCAAAACGGGGGTTTTGCCCTTTGTTGCGTTCCCAAAGTGGGCTTTGGGAACGAGAATCGCTCAGATTAGGAAAAACATTGTTTTGTGGCTCATTATTAAAAAGTGAAGAAGATGAAAAAATGATTGAAAAAGAAGGAAATGAAACGGTGACAAATTGTCACCAGTTGAAAATGGGGATTAAGATGGAAGCCAAAAATAAGATTCAATTGTTTCAAGAACAAAAAGTAAGAACTTATTGGGATGAAACCTTGGAAAAATGGTTCTTCTCTATAATAGATGTTGTGGCAATTTTAACTGAAAGCCCAAGACCAAGAAAATATTGGAATGCACTTAAAACCAAGCTTCAAACGGAGGGAAGCCAGTTGTCCCAAGATATGGGACAACTGAAAATGCAAGTAGCTAATTGAAAATAGAAAATGATTAGCATTAATAATTTGATAAAAAGAAATTTCGAACTCCCTTTTTTTTGTACCTTAACCTTTCAAGGATTTCTCTCACTTTTTCTTTGAAGTTAATCCTTTAAAGGTTTCTTTCAACATCTCCCCAACCTTAAGATTGCTAACTGCAAGAAATTTTATGAGAAGCGATCTCAAGGTTTATGGATTCCCGTTCCCCAATCAAGTTGAGAACAAGCTTCAAGCGGGAGGAAGCGAACTGTCCGCAAAAATCGGACAACTGAAAATGCAAGTAGCTAATTGGAAATAGAAAATGATCAGCATTAATAATCTAATAAAAAGAAATTACGAACTCCTTTTTTTTGTGCTTAATTCTCAAAGGATTTCTCTCAATATCTCTTCACACAAATAATTGCTTTTTTTCTATCTCCCCAATATTTTATGATTGCTTTTATATTTGATTCATTATTTTAAGGTTATCAATACTATTTGAAATAAAAATAATATGAGTTCAAAAATAAATATTAAAAATAAGAATTTAATCCATTTTACAACCTTTACCCCTTTTTCATTTAGATGATTTTTCATCCAGTTAAATAAGTAACCCTTAGTTTGTTTTATTATTAACTTATTACTATTTGTATCCTTTTTCTTGAATTTACGAATATAAATTGATAAAATAAAATTAATTGATCCTGTAAATAGCAATAGGTAAAAGGTAACATTTAAAGTTGTTAGAGTATTCATTCTATCTTCCTAACCGAAACAGTACCGGAAGGATATTTTTTTAAATAGTATTTGCTTTTAAGATCTAGAGAATTACTAACCTTCTTCATTAATTTAACATGATGGATCTGTGATCTAAATATTTTATTCGATCTTTCAAAACTTAAATATATGTTAGCAATATTTTGTGCAGCTAACTTCATACATTCTTGAATAATTACAAAAGAATTCTCCCATCTATCCGGTTTCACTTTTCCTTTTCTTAAATAATAGTTTTCTATCAATTCATCATAATATTTGTTAATGTAATGGACTTGTTCTGTGAAGTATTCAAACGGATTCTTTATCTTGTGTCGTCTTCCAAGATTTAGAGTAAAATCAGCAAGATGTTTACGAGTATCAGCTTCCATAATTTGGTGAACCGTCTCTTCATCAGGGAATCTATCTTTACCATCAGTATGAAATGGTTGGTGCAGGTCTGCAATATAATGGGAAACAACACCCAACTCAAATATAAATGCTTTAAGTGGAGTATCCAAGATCCCAACTAAGAATGGTGCAATTTTAGAATGATAATAAATCGTATTTGGGTCGGCAACCATTTTATTTAGAAGTTTGATTTCATTATCTATCTTTTTTATCACACTTCCATAATGATAACCATATTTATTTGGAGTGCAATTATAATAGTGGTTTGTAAAATCTTTGAAAATCCGATCAGGAGCTTGAATACCCAGAATGAATAATTCTTGATGGATCTTTAGCATATTAGCAAAAGGTGGATAACATTTTGTTAAAGCTTCTGCTACAATAAACTGATGTGTCCGGCTATCCCAGATCCACATTTATTATCTTCTTTTCCTTCTTCATTCGAAATTCCGTGTTCAAAAAGTCGGCTTGCGATAGCAAACGACTTCTGTTAAATATTGGATATTTTCTTTTTCCTTCATCATTGGATATTCCTTGTTGAAAATTGGATATTCATTTTAATTCTTTCAGCCATTGTAAAGATCTATGACCATTTGCAAGGTTTATAATTCTTCTTAAACTTCCTTGTTGGAAATACAAAAATTAATTCACTACCTTCGTCCTTCCCCGATTACTCGGGGCTCAGGATGACACAAGCTCAGGTAGAAATTCCTGTTTAAACAACATTAACGGTTACATGTTTTCTCACTTCCTCACTTAATCTCAATCTTAACCTTAATCCTAATTCTTTTCCATTCACCATTTATAATTTACAATTTATAAATTTTTCACGTTTCGCTGCATATCACGCATGACATCTTTTTTCTTAATATCTTCACGTTTATCGTATTGTCTTTTACCTTTTGCAAGTGCAATTTTTATTTTAGCCAACCCTTTATCATTAATATAAACTTCTACAGGGATTAGAGTCATTCCCTTTTCATCCATTTTATTTTTTATTTTTTTTATTTCACGTTTATTAAGCAGTAGTT
>JAYEKK010000034.1:0-5366 GCA_034660955.1 Candidatus Cloacimonadota bacterium
ATGATTTTGATCTCATTCAAATTTCGCTTTTTAATTGTTACAAAATGGATTATCAGACCGCTAACAGCACCAATTATAATTGAAATTATGATCTCTTTGAATGCATGAATAACAGAATGTGAGATGCTTACTTGAACATCTCCCATCATTGATCCGGAAATAGCAAAGGCTATAGAAAATAAAATCACAGTTCCTGCATCGTCTAAGGCAACGATTCCATAAAGGTAATCTACAAATTTTCCACGTGCTTTAAGTTTTTCTACTATAACCACAGTTGCTGCCGGGGCTGTTGCTGCTGAGATCGCACCCAGAACAAAGGCAATATAATTAGAGAATCCAATTGCTAAAAGACCGAATGAAACCAGGAAGAAGGTGAGAAACATTTGAGTTAGGGTAAGAATGAGGATCTTTTTCCCATATAACTTGAGTTTATAAAATGAGAATTCGCCTCCAATAATAACTGCAATAAATGAAAGCGTGATTTCAGATAATATGTATAATATCTCCATATTTTCATGCCGGATCAATTTCAATCCTGAACTTCCGATAACTACACCGGCAAGGATGTAACCAGTAATTGTGGGAAGCTTTATTTTCTCTGCTAATTGTCCGAAAATGTAACCGACAATAAGCAGTAAACCAGCACTGAAAATAATGTGATGAGCAAAATACTGCTTCATCATTTCAAGAATGTTTAACATTTAGTTTTCCTTATTAGTTAATAAATATTTTTTCACATCAGTTACATTTTTATATTTTCCAAATAATGCCATTAATTTAATTCGCATCTTTGGTCCTTTTAGATCTCCACCCAGCAAAACACCTTTTTTCTGAAGGAATAATCCTCCTCCTTCATAACCGTATTCTGCCAGGACGCGTCCTGTATAAGTGCGCGAAACAAGTACAACTAGTATATTGCTTTTTAAAGCTTTCTCAAGAGATGGTATTATTGTTTTTGGAACATTACCTCTTCCAAATGCTTCTATAACTATTGCTTTTGCACCATTTTGGATTGAAGATTCTATAAATCTCCCATCCATTCCGCTACAGCATTTTATAAGGTCAATATTTGGCTCGATTGAATCTGTAAGAATTTTTTCATGTTCTTCAGATTTACGGTAGAATAAAATTTTATCGGGGTCAACTACTCCTAGAAGACCAAGTGAAGGACTTACAAATGCATCTGTTTTGCTGGAATCTGCTTTCACAACATCACGTGCAGAATCGATCTCATCATTCATAACAACCAGCACGCCACGATTTGAAGAGCGATCTGCCCCTGCAACACGTACTGCACCAACAATATTCCTGGGTCCATCAAGACCAAGTTCCGAGCTACTGCGCATTGCAGCTGTTATAATTACTGGTTTATTTGTTTTTAAAACAAGGTCCAGCATATAGGCTGTCTCTTCCAGTGTATCAGTTCCATGAGTTATTACAACTCCGTCGTAATCTATTATTTTTTTATCAATTATTTTAGCCAGTTCAAACATTTTGTAAGGATCCATGAAAGGACTTGGAATATTGGAAAATTCATATACATCAATTGCAGCGATCTCTTCCAATTGCGGGAAGGAACATAAATGCTCAGTAAATTCATCGTTTGGGATCACACCAAAAGGGCTGTTATGTTTCATGGCGATTGTGCCGCCTGTAGTTATAATCAATATCTTTTTCTTCATATTTAACCTCAAATCATCTGTAGCAGAAAAAATGTACTGGTTTGGATGTCAAGAATATCTAAAATTATTTGAACTCTTGAACATAATAATTGGAATTCTTAAATTTCTTGACATTAAAAGTGATAAAATTGGATTAACACATACGTGCGCCCGTGGCTCAATTGGATAGAGTACTTGACTACGGATCAGGGGGTTAGGGGTTCGAATCCCTTCGGGCGTGCCATTTAATTGTGGCTTGCGAACAGAGTGAGCAAACGCAATACAAAACGAGATTTGGCTTTGCGAAGCAAACCATATCGGTTTTATCAATTTAAACTTAATAACAACGAACAAAAGCAAACAAAAACGAACAACGGATTTTAGAAAATGTAACGAACTTGATAAGAACCCCTTCTTCTTGTCAGAGTTTGACCACGAACCGGAATCTAATTGCGAATGAAATGAGTGATTAGCGGTGAAGTAGCATTTACAAAGAAGAAACAGTTGTTTCTTTGACTCAATAATCCTCTCGGGCGTGCCATTTATATTGTGGCTTACGAGTAAAGCGAGTAAACACAATAGAAAACAAGATTCGGCTTGCTTAGCAAACGAATCGGTTTTTTATAGTTCACCAGCCGTCGTCAAGACTATGGCTTGGCAAGCGGATTGACACAGATAAACACGGATAAATTAAAATTTATATAATGAGACCCCCTTTTTTCTTATGAGCTAAATCACTTCTTTAATTGTTAATATTAGCTTTATTTACCGGTTCTTGGCATTTCAAAATTCTAATTTCTATTGACGTTTTACAATAATATATTATTTGAACTAATGTAGCAATAAATTGCAGAATAGGAATAAGTAATGAAAGAAGAAATGCGGAAAATTCCTGGAGTTGATAAACTTCTAAATAATACTGAAATTAAAGAATTGATCGGGCTTTATGGATTTGAACTCGTTACTTTCTCTATCCGTAAAGTGCTTGATGAAATACGAAAGAATATTCTAGCCGGAGAAAAAGCAATAAGCCTTGAAGATATCTTTTCACAGATAAAGTTAAGTCTAAGATCAATTGGTGATAAGAGCTTGATCGAAGTGATAAATGGAACAGGAATTGTATTACACACAAATCTTGGGCGTGCTCTTCTGGGTGATCATGTACTGGAAGAATTAAAACCGATTGTTTCCAATTATTCAAACTTGGAATTTGATCTGAAGACCGGACGCAGGGGACAACGTAATTCTCATATTTCCGAATTGATGAAATTTGTTACACAAGCAGAAGATGCAGTAGTGGTTAACAATAATGCAGCAGCAGTGATGCTGATCTTGAAAACTTTTGCAGAAGGAGAGGAAGTAATAATATCCCGAGGTGAACTGATCGAGATCGGCGGGTCTTTTCGCATTCCTGAAATAATGAAAGCCAGCGGTTGCAAAATGATCGAAGTGGGCGCAACCAACCGCACCAAACTTTCCGATTATGAAAATGCAATTTCCAAAGACACAGCTTTGATATTTAAAGCTCATAAATCTAACTATTTTATTGATGGGTTTACTGAGGAAGCTGAATTATCTGATCTTTCTGATCTGTCAAAGAAACACGGTCTTATATTTGTTTATGATCTTGGTTCCGGATTACTAAGAAAACCTGAAGGGCTTCCATTAGAAAATGAACCTGATGTGAGAAGCAGTCTGCAAGCCGGTTGTGATATTGTCTCTTTTAGCGGGGACAAATTACTTGGAGGTCCGCAAGCCGGAATTATTGCTGGAAGGTCTGATCTTATACAAAAAATTGCAAAAGATCCCATGATGCGAGCTCTGCGAGTTGGTAAAATGACCATTGCAGCTCTTTCGGCAGTAATGCGTTATTACATGAAAGATGAAGATCTGCTTACAAAAGTACCAATATTTGAAATGTTAAACCGTAAAAAAGATGATCTACAAAAATTAGCTGACAAACTTCAATCTGAATTAGATAAATTTGAAATCAAATCAGAAATAATTGAAAGTAAAGCTCAATGCGGTGGCGGCACTCTCCCACAATTAAAAATTGATAGTTTAGCAGTTAAGATAATCCATGATGGTGATAGAAACTTTGCTAAGAAACTTCATAAAGAATTGCTTGAATTAGATAAACCAATCTTAGGTATTTTACGGGAAGGTGATCTGCTTTTTGATGTTTTAAGTATTAAGGAAAAAGAAATAAAATATATTGCTGAAAGCATAAATTTGATTATGAACTAAAAAAAGAACCTGCTAGCAGGTTCTTTTTAACTTAATTTATATGAATCTAATTATTTCAGGATATCTATCCAGTTCTCAAAGCCCTTACCTGTTTTAGCCGACAATTCGATTACTTTCATTTTAGGATTCACTTTCTTGATATTCTCTTTTATATCTTCGATCTTTATATCAAGGTAGGGAAGAAGGTCGATCTTTGAAATAATACATAAAGATGAAGTCTGAAAGGCAAGAGGGTATTTGAGCGGTTTATCTTCACCTTCGGTAACGCTGAGTACAACTGCGTTCGTATGAGCTCCAACATCAAATTCTGCAGGGCAGACCAAATTCCCAATATTCTCTACAAAAAGTGTCTTTATACTGGTCAAGTCCATTTCATCAATGGCAGAACGTATCCAGGCAGATTCCAAATGACAATCACCACCAAATGCACCGGTATTTATCTGATAAGTTTGGATTCCTGCTTTAGCAACTCTTTCGGCATCGAGAGTAGTTTGGATATCACCCTCTATTACACATATTTTGTTGCCTAATTCTTTTGCAGTTCGTTCCATTATTGTTGTTTTCCCAGAACCGGGTGAGCTCATTAAATTTATCAAAGTAATTCCTTTATCTGTCAGTTCATTACGTAATTCTTTTGCGATCTTATCATTTGCACTTAATATCTTTTTCATTACTTTAATTTCTGTTTTATCCATTTTAATTCTCCTCATATCAATTCTTCAAGTCGAAAAGAATATCGACTCGAAATAACAATTTTGTTTGTTAGCTTCGACTCGTTGCTTACGTACAATTCGAAACACATTTTTCATTTCAAATTTCAAATTCTCAGACAGGAGTGTCTGAGCTACAACGTTTTGTGTCACAATCCCTCTTGATTGTTTTTAAAACATGGAATGCAAATTACTTTACCATTTAAATCATGAACTCTTGTTTCGGTTACCGTTTCACCACAGAATTCACAGATAACAGTTTTTAAGATTCTGGCAAATTTCGGCTTTGGAATCGTAACTTCTTCAATTTTAACGATTTCATTTTCAGAAACCGAAAGTATCCAATCGATCATTTTTTCTCTGGAAAGATCTTTGTCAGTTAGTTTTTCTTTGAATTCTGCTGGTCTTGAGATTCTAATAGCTTTTCCGCTGTTCCTATTATAAAAGGTATAAACCATTTTTCCATAGTCTTTAAAAATTAGATTACCTTTTCCAAAAGTACAACCGGAAAGAAATTGAACAGCATCAGTTCCGCAGGCATCATTTTCTACAATTGCTACCAGTTCTTCATCTTCTGCTCTAAGTTGAGAAAAATAATCTAAAGCTGCCTTTGTCATGCGATAGCCCATTGCGAGTCCGGGGCAGCTATGACCATGAAATTGAACAGCTTCCAAATATGATCTCATATTTCACCGGTTGTTGCTAAACCTAAGTTTGCGTGTTTAACACCTTTAGCAGCTTTTAATTT
>JAYEKK010000035.1:0-1990 GCA_034660955.1 Candidatus Cloacimonadota bacterium
TTCAACAGCATTAAGAATTTCACTATTTATTTTTATCTTTTCTAATCTTTTGCTAATAAGGACTTCTTCGAGTTCATACAGATTATCTCTGACTTTTCTGTAAGTCATAGAACTCTTCTCGGAAGTTTCATCGTAGAAACATGTAATATTAATAATTCTATAACCGGATGAAGATAGGCTGTCCTTAATACTAATTAGAGCCTGAATAGATTTATCCTGAAGCAGATCAAGATACGTATCCTCATTGTATACTATTGCTTCATCCATGATCTGTAATGTTTCGATTTGAGAAAGTGACTCTTTTAATTCTCGAGAGGTTTTATCTTGGATAAGGTCATTGATATATATAACAATATCCTGCTGCTCCAGTTTCATTTCCTGACGTGACATCATTGAGGAAAAACCGATCATCAATAGAGGATAAAGTAAAATTGGAAGAACGAAAGAAGTAATGATTGTTCTTCTATCTCTAACAAGATCGAGCATCTCTTTTTTGTATATTACGATGATTTTCTTTAAGTTCATACATCCTCCCCACTTATGTTATTTACATAGTGAATGAAGATGTCATCGAGGTCATGCAGACCCGTATCTGTTTTAAAATCTTCCCAGCTACCCTGAGCCAAAACCTTTCCCTGATGGATCATGACGATTTTATCGGCAATTCGTTCGGCTTCGCGCATGATATGAGTCGAAAAAAGAACACATTTTCCATCTTCTTTACATTTATGAATGAAGGAAATTATATTTTTTGCAGTAAGGATATCAAGTCCGGCAGTCGGTTCATCAAAGATCATAATTGGAGGATCGTGAATAATTGAGCGGGCTATAGAAACTTTCTGTTTCATGCCTGTTGAGAGGAAATCTATTTTTTTATCAAGGAAATCATGCATGTCCAACAAATCTGCCATTTCATTTATCCTAGCTCCTATCTTGTTCTCAGGGACATCATAAAGTCTAGCAAAATATGTAATCGTTTCACGAGCAGTAAGCCTGGCATAAAGACCAGTATCTCCGGAAAGAAACCCAAGATTAGCTCTCACATTCTGAGGATCTTTCACAATATCAAAACCTTCGAGAGTTGCAGTTCCTTTCGTAGGCTGCAATACAGTAGACAGCATCCGCATCGCAGTGGTCTTCCCCGCTCCATTCACTCCCAATAAAACAACAATCTCACCTTTATCAGCGGTGAATGAGAGATCATTGACAGCGTAAAGTTCTTCCCCATTTTGTTGTTGAAATACCTTTGTCAGATTATCTACAATTATCATTATACCTCGTAATTATAATAAAAATGGTGAAGACGGTTTTCCCGTCTCCACCATTTGTTTTTCATCTATACTTTAGGAATAAAATCTGTGTTATCATCGATCAATCGAACAAATTCAGCGAGTAATTTAACAGCACCCTCGAGATCATTAAAAGAGATCACTTCATTTGGCGTATGCATATATCTGTTTGGAATGCTGATGAGTCCGGCAGCAACACCAGCTCTTGTAACTTGAATTGCATTTGCATCAGTACCGGTTCCGCGTGGTGCGGCTTCAATTTGATATTTAACTTTTACTTTATCTCCGGCTTTTTTAAGAAGTTCAAAAACCTTCGGATTAATATTTGCACCAACTGCTATGGTTGGTCCTTTTTCTAATGCAACATCACCCAGTTGATTTTTATTCATCCCAGGATAATCGGTAGCATGAGTAACATCAATGGCGATTCCAACGTGGGGATCTATACCATAAGCACTTGTTCTTGCCCCACGAAGTCCAACCTCTTCCTGAACTGAAGATACAGAATAAATATTTGCTGAGATTTTTTCATTAGCAAGTTCTTGCAAAAGACATCCAGCGACGTATACACCTGCTTTATTATCTGTAGCTTTAGTTGTGATAATGCTTCCTGAGAGAGTTTCTAAACCTGGAGAGAATGTTGCATGATCACCAACACATACTTTTTTCTCAGCAGCTTTTTTATCTTTTGCACCAATATC
>JAYEKK010000035.1:2090-5320 GCA_034660955.1 Candidatus Cloacimonadota bacterium
GGCTTGAATGGTAATTCACCATCTTCCGTAACTAAGGCACCAGTACCTTCCACAATAAAATTCTCATGTTCCCAACTATGGGAGTGATATGGTGTAAAACCACCTGGTTCAACTTCAAACATACGCATGGCAAAATTTGGTGCTTTATCCTTTTCTGAGATAAGCCAGCGGATCTTTGCTTTCTTGGCTCCTTCCATTGTAACTTCTTCTAATGTTACTTCCGAATAAGGCATAAGTTTCATTTTACCTCCAAAAATATTAAACAAAATTGAGGTATCTAATTACAAGACACCTCAACTTTTATTGATTATTTCTCAACCCTAAACAGAGATAACTTCTTTAACTTCAGGGATCTCTTCTTTCAGAACTCTTTCGATGCCTGCTTTAAGTGTGAGAGTAGCCATTGGGCAACTTCCACAAGCTCCTTGCAATCTCACTTCTACAACATTATCTTCAGTAATGTTTATGAGCTCGCAATCTCCACCATCTGCTTGTAGAGATGGACGTACTTTATCCAGAACTTCCTGGACTTTTACTTTATCTAACATCTTTCCTCCATTCATTTACTTTAATGTTACCTAAAATATAATAACTTAAAATTAGTAAAGTTAAAATTATAAATTCCTGTTTTAATATAGAATAATTATCATTCATTAAATTTCTTGACTTCAAACCCCTAATTTTAAGCTTAGCTTTAAAATTATTCACTAAAAATAAAGGAGAGAAAGATGAAGAAAAAAATCATCATTATGGGTGCTGCAGGGCGTGATTTTCATAACTTTAATTGTTATTATAGAAACAATGAAAATTACGATGTAGTTGCTTTCACAGCAACACAGATCCCTGATATCGATGGAAGAAAATATCCAGCTGAACTTGCTGGAGAACTCTATCCTGAAGGTATCCCTATCTTCGCAGAAAATGAAATAGTAAACCTGATAAAAGAACACAATGTAGAAGAAGTTGTATTTGCATACAGTGATGTTCCACATGAAAGAGTTATGAACAATGCTTCTCTGGTTAACGCTACCGGAGCCGACTTCAAACTTATGGGAATGGACAATTCTACAGTTAAAACAACAAAACCACTTGTTACAATTTGTGCTACAAGAACAGGTTGCGGAAAAAGCCAAACTACAAGAGCTGTTGTAAAAGTTCTCAAAGAAAAAGGACTTAAAGTTGCTTCTATTCGCCACCCAATGCCTTATGGTGACCTTGTTAAACAAAGAGTACAAAGATTTGCTGAGTTGCAAGATTTAGTAAAACATGAATGTACAATTGAAGAGATGGAAGAATACGAACCACATATAATGATGGGTAGTATAATTTATTCTGGTGTAGATTATGAAGCAATTGTACGTGAAGCAGAAAAAGAAGCTGATGTTATCATTTGGGATGGTGGAAACAATGATACACCTTTTTATGTTTCAGATAATATGATAAACATTGTTGTTGCAGACCCACACAGACCAGATCATGAAAGAACTTATTATCCTGGAGAAACTAACCTGATCAATGCCGATGTTGTTGTTATCAACAAGATCGATTCGGCTGATCCGGAAGGCATCCAGATAGTACGAGATAATATCCGTGAACTTAATCCGAAAGCTATAGTTATTGATGGTGCTTCACCAGTGAGTATTGACAAACCTGAAATTGTGAAAGGTGCTGATGTGCTTATAGTGGAAGATGGACCAACTCTTACTCATGGTGAGATGAAATATGGTGCCGGTATTGTGGCTGCTGAGAAATACGGTGTTGCTGATCTTGTTGATCCTCGACCTTACGCTGTTGGTTCCATTGCAGAAACATTTGAGAAATATCCTGAGATCGGAATTCTACTTCCGGCAATGGGTTATGGTGAACAACAGATCAAAGACCTTGAAACTACAATTAATAACACAGAATGTGATGCTGTTGTTATCGCAACTCCTATAGACCTAAGAAGAATACTCAAAATAAATAAACCTGCGGCTCAGGTAACTTATGATCTTCAGGAAATTGGACATCCTACAATTGCTGACGTTTTAAAAGATTTCTAAGTCATTAGAAAAATTGTATAAACAAAAGGGCAGAAATTATTCTGCCCTTTTTTTGTTGTTGAATATTATTCAGGAATCATTTATAAGTATCTCACATGCTTCACAATAATGGTGCTGACAGTTTTCGTAATAAATCTTCAATAATCCCTGCTGATAAATTGCTCGTTTTCCAATTACTTTTTTTTGTTCTTCACTTAAGAATTTCTCCATATATTGGGTTAGATAGTTAACCGGTAATCCAGGAAAGCTTTGATAAATTTCATTTGCAACATCTTCTAACTGTTTGTATCTCTTTTCACGCGCATAGATAACTGTAAGTGGTAGTATTATATTTATTAGAATCGTATCAATGCGTGTTTTGCCAAGTTTATAGCGATCAGGAAGAAACCTATTTTCTATTTGGAAATAACTGTATAGCTTCTTTTTGAAATCGTTCAATTTGAAATTCTCAGACGGAAATGAGAATAATTTAAGTATCTTGTGAAAGAAAGATGTTTCCAAACTGTCGTAAAGCAGATTTGCAACTTGTAAAAGCCTTATTACCGGGTGATTAACAGGTCTTATCCTAAATAGTTTCCACTTAATATAAGATACCTGATTTACAAATTTCTGTTTTTGGAAAATCGTTTGCCATTTCTTCTTATAATCTATAGAAATTGTGATTGGAAGATGATCAATTAGCCCGGATGAACAAAGTAAGATTGCAGTGAACTCGTTTCTTGTCATACCATTGTCATAAAATTGTTTAATATCCTTATAGTTGATATTCAAAGACATCTGCAGCATTTGATATTTATTCTTACTGTAACCAAGCGCTTCCATGAATCCCATGTATATTAGTTGATCAAAATCGCTGAAGAAATGTTCCGCACTAAATCTTTTTATTTTCTTCTCAAAACGTATCATCCCCATCTTTGTAAGAAATTGTTCTGTTTCATCTTTTGTCATTTTGTTGAATAATTTACATGTTTTGTCTTTTTCTGAATAAGGTTCTCCTGAATAATGTTTAATCAGTTTTTTAATGTCATCGTTCAATTGCTCTTTAATTTCAAGGATCTCAATTTTTCTACCATCTTCACTGATAGTGTAAGGGTATTTCCCATTGTCTTCAAAAACGATGTGCAATAAAACATTATTGAATTCAGGGTTTTCGTTATGAGAGTGGTATTTCCAATGATACGAAGTTAG
>JAYEKK010000036.1:0-5254 GCA_034660955.1 Candidatus Cloacimonadota bacterium
TTAGTTATTGCGCTATTGTCTTCGTGTTCATAGTTCTTCAAATTCTCTGTGTATTCAGGAATGTCATACAGAAAAGCTGAAATATTTTCTTTTTTCAGATCAAGTGCACTTTTGCCGTATTTCAATTCATCCAGCATTAAACCATTTAATACCTGTTCAAACTGCCCTTTCATGGGTAAAGCCAGATATGGTTTTCCCAAATAAAAAGACTCTGTCATCAGGGTAAAACCGGCGGTGGCAATTACTGCTCTGCATCCTGCCAGATCATGTAAAAATCCGCTTCTGCTGAAAGATTTATAAGTCAGGTTACTTTCGACCTTATCTACATTAGATCCATAAACGATAATTTTTTCTCTTTTATAGGTTTTCAAATATTCTATTAGTGTATCATATTCCTGTGTTGCATAAACCAGAATGTAATTTCCCACAGATGATTTAGCTTCTATTACTGATTGCCTGAGAATTGGCGGAAATAAGAAGGTGCGGTCATTTTTCTTCTCACCAAAATAAAAGGTAGTGATCAAAGAAATACAAGGGCGGGGAATCATCACACGGATGAGATTCTCAATAAATATTGCATCTGCTTTCCATTCGAAGGGGCAGGTGAAATCCATATAACGCATACGATGCTGATTGTCTATAGTTACAAGTGGAACGTCTAATTCATTTGCCAGATAAGCTGCCATCGGCTCAAAATCGGTGATCACACAATCAGGTTTGAAATCCTTGAAATACTTTTGTTTAAGAATATTGGAGGCTTCAAATCTATCCAGAATGGTAGTGAAATTCTGAGCGAAAGTTTTCCCGATCGATACTTTATTATCTTCACTGACGATCGAGAAGCCTTCGATTTCTAATACATCAAAATCATCTTTCAAATTTTGATATCCCCGATCATAACTGGCTACTTTAACAGTATGTCCTTTTTCAATTAAGTGAGTCATCATTTCTCGTGAACGCGAGGAATGACCTGAACCTTCTCCTGATAAACTATAAATTATTTTTGCCATGTTGCAAATAGCTTAAATTACAAATTGAATGTCAAGTTTTTGACTGAGAGAAATTATTGACTTTTTAAAAAATAAAAATAATTTAAACACATATCAGGAAAGTTGTGTCATAGTAGGTGAGAGGAAGAAGATGAAATGGTAGATCGGGATCTGATTGCAGCTTATAGAAAAGGTGAGATGGATGCTTTCCAGATATTTTATGGAAGGCATAAAGATGCACTCTATACATTTCTATATAATAGGTGCAGGGAAGAAGCTAGTGATCTATTTCAGGAAACATTTATCAAATTCATTGATGCAGCAGCTCAAAAAGAAATTATCAATCCCAAAGCATATTTGTTTCAGATCGCTATGAACCTTGTGCGTAATTCCAGCCGCAAAGCAAAAGTAATTTCTCTCAGTGATGAATTTGATATTCCTGATATTGAAACGGAGGAAGATGAACTTGTCAGTGAAGATACCTTTAAAGAATCTTTATCCTATCTGGCAAAAGAAAAACCCTTTCTCTATGATGTTCTGCACTTACATATTTTTGGAAAAATGACCTTTGAAGAGATAGGAAAAATAAAAGAGATTAGCAAAGATACGATAGCATCACGTTATCGTTATGCATTGAAATTTTTAAGAAAGTTCTTACAGAATGATCAACTTCAAATAAAGGAAGGTTAACAATGTTTAAAGATCAAATACTAAAAAAAGGTATGTACAAAGCACCGGACGAGCTGGAAATAGATATCCTGCTTTATGCTGCTGAAAATATAAAAAATGAAGAAATGCCCGAAACTGAATTAAGTGATTATTTAAGCTGGTTGCCATTGGCAGGTACTCTGCTGATAATTAGAGACCTGATCACGGGACAGAAGATCAGGATCAATCCGGTTTTTGAAATTTAAAAAGGAAAAAAATTAGGAGGAAAATATGAAAGGTAAACACAAAAAATTTATCCCGCTGTTCATCCTTTTGGGAATTGGAATAGCATTTCTTTTAGGATGGGCTGTACAGTTGTTATGGAATGCTACAATTACTGTGATCTTTAGCTCAAATCCCATAAGTTACTGGCAGGGAATCATGATCTTATTGCTGTTCAAGATCTTGTTCAGTTCCCATTACAATGTTCATAAAGAGCGTTACAAAAAGATGCATCATCCTCAACCGGAATTTATTCATGGACATTTTAAGGATGAAAAAGAAGGATATGATGTAAATTTGGATATTTGATAAACCTGAGTGTAAAGAAGCCTTTTGAACAAAAATTCAAAAGGCTTTTTAATATGCTTTTGAGATTAACTATTACAATGGTTGACTTTCAATATGAACTGTTTCCTGATATTCAGAGTTGCCAAAGGCCAGGATCGGAAAGAAAATAAAGGGAAGAAACAGCATTCCTAATCCAAAACCGGTTCCTTTTCCAAATGCTTTGGCAAAATCGATCAGGATGATGATCGAGATCACAATATTCACTAATGGAATAAACATCAAGAAGATCCACCAAATTGGTCTACCGGCAATCTCCAACTGCAGGATTATGTTGTAGATCGGTACGATGCATCCCCAGCCTGGTTTCCCAGCTTTCACAAATATCTTCCACATAACGACAATAAAGAAAGAAATAAAAGCAAAATAAAAAATCCAGAAAACTAAACCGGGACCTGTACTAGATTCTGAAACGTACATATTATCAAACATACTCCCCTCCAATTTATATTATGGAATTAAATAATGATTTGATTTATTCAAGGTCAAGAATTTTCTATCATTAATAGATGATTATTTTCGGTCTTGTAACTCCTGCTCGAATTTGAGTATTTATTATAATTGTGTCCCCTTACCCCATTACCATCACTCCCAGTAGGCTACTCTTGGAAGATTTCCGAAGTATTAACTGATAAGTTCAATGAGAATTAATAAACTAAATACAAATATTAAACGACTTTTTTAATTCTATGATGTTCTTATCATTATAATTATAAATGAAGTAAGTGGAGAAATTATAAATCCAGCAATAAATGAAGCAATAAAATAATATCCAAATTCTCTCATGCTCATAGAATATGCTATGTAAACCATAATCGAATGGGGAATAAGATAAAGGTATTTTGCTATTGAAGCAAACATCGAAGAATGAAAACCTGTTGGATTTCCAATAAGTAATGAGAAAAGTAAATATACTATATTTAAGGTCACGGTTATTATTAAAGCTTTCAAAAATGAACTTTTTTCAAGACCTAAATACATATGTGTAACATAGTATAAAACAGATGTAGTGATAATCGTTCTTACACTAAAAAGAATAATATTATTAATCATCTTTACTCCAATTTTTTATTATGGAATTGAATAATGATTTAAATTGTTATAGGTCAAGATTTTTCTATCATTAATAGATGATTATTTTCGGTCTGGTAACTCCAGCCCTGATTTGAGTATGTCCATTAATATAAATGTGTTTACCTATATTTTCTGATAAAGTTTTACGGTAATCACTATTCATCTCGAAATTTCCAAATCCTTCTGTGAGTATAAGCGGGAATGGGATGTCTTCGTTTCCGGTAAGTGCAACTCCAATTTCTTTACCGATGAATTTAACCAACTCAATACTATCTATCGATGGTGCGACGATACCTTTTACTTTTTTCTTTGTAGCTTTTGTAAGAATATTATGATCAATCTTTTGCGCGAAAATTAGAATTTCATCTTCTTTACATTTGTTTATTTCAGAGATGTTCTTAATGAATTTTAACTTCCCGCTTGCTTTAAAGCCAAATCCGATTATTCCATTTAAGGTTAAACCTGTATAAGTGATCGTAGCAGATATTCCTTCTTCGATATTTTTAACTTTTCCCTTGATCCCAGCTTTGATCAGATAAGGTTTTCTATCATACTGAACAGTTACAATTCCGGTATCAAGATTCACCTCTTTTATCGTACCGGTCGTAGGTGATGAGACAATGGAAGGAAGTGCAGTACTTTTATCAAACATTCTGGAAGCTATTGAGTCTCCTGCATAAACAAAATCTCCTCCTCCCTTTTTCATATAAGCTTTGATCTGCTTTGGTAGAACATTAAGTTTTTTTGCAACATTGATCTTTTTGGGTTTAGTAGAATAATCTTGAATTTCGCGCATAATAATGGTTCCTGAATCTAAGTTGATTTTCTCAACTTTTCCCCGAACCGGTGCATCGAAATAGAAATGCTGGAATTGAAGTTCCTGCATAAATGTTCTATCCCCGATCTCAACGATACGCTGACCAAATTTCACTTCATCTCCCTCTTTTATCAGGAGCGATTTTTTTATATTTTCACTATTCAAATGCAGGTATGTTTTATCAAAAAGTGAGATCACATAAACTCGTGGCGGATCGAACAAGTTTTCACCGATAATTGTATCACTGCTTACTTTATCACCCGGTTTAACTAAGAACATCCCTTCATAGGGAAGAGAAACTTTATGTTCTTGAATTCCGGAGATTATTGGTTTCTGTTGAATAAAACCGGTAAAGCTTTCTTCAATGGAAGGAATGTCATCAAAATCTGTGAAAAGCTGCATTGCCCGGTTTTCCGATTCAAAACTGTCTTCCATTGAAGCATCGATAAAGATTGGAAGTTCAGATTCAAATTTTAAACCCTGCCCTTGCTCATTTAGATAGAATCCTTTTTCTAAAATGATCGAAATATTTCTGAATGATCCCGTTTTGTTGGGAAGGTAGAGTCTATCTCCAACCTTGATAGTTTGCTGTTTTTCATCTACTATTATATTTAAAACTGTTTTATCCTGTTTCCATTTTTGGGAGAGAGGGCGGATAGTTATACCAATTTTTTCAAAGCATTCATCAATCATTAATTTCGCGGCTAATTTTTCATCAACTGCACTCAATTTACCTAAATGGGGAGAGATGAAATGTTTGTCCTTCCAAATTTCAGTAATGCCTTCGGGTTGAAATCCATCGTAAATTATTGATAGAGCCTGTTCATTGGATTCTGTGTGAGACAGCACACCACCTGCACCGATAAGAATACTGATATCGTACATATGAAATTTCTTAGCATCTTGGGCTTTCTCAATATAAAAAGCTTCAGTGATATTTTCCAGATCTTTATGTTTCAGCTTGATCTTATCTAAAAATCCGATCTCTCTAGTATTGAAATTCATCTCCATATGCTGCTTTTTAGACATCCTGATCGCTTCTTTGGAAATGGCGTGTTCAATTGCGATCTGCGGAGCTACAGAAGGATTAAAGGTTGGG
>JAYEKK010000037.1:0-5221 GCA_034660955.1 Candidatus Cloacimonadota bacterium
AACAATACAAATGGCTTTTTTCAAGCATAAAATGGGACAAAAACTAATAGAAAGTGAAGCTAAATTTCGTACACTTGTAGAAACAACCGATGAAGGTATTTGTATGTTCGATATCGAAGACTATTTTACTTTCGTTAATGAAGCTGGTGCAAAGATCTTCGGGGGTGTAATAAGTGATTTTGAAGACACTAATTTATCCGATTATCTTAATAAATACAACATGGAAAAAGTACGTAAACAGCTTAAATTGAGAAAAGAAAATAAATCTTCACGGTATGAATTAGAAATTATTCGCAAAGATGGTAGAAAACGTTTTTTAAATATCATTGGTAGTCCAAGATTCAATAATAATAAATTTATCGGTACATTTGGTATATTTAATGATATTACTGAAAAAAAAATGGCTCAGTTAAAATTAAAACGGACAATGGACAGTTACACTCGAATTTTCGAAAATATACAAGATGTTTACTATGAAGTCGAATTTGACGGAACAATTCTGGAAATTAGTCCTTCTATAGAACAGAACTCAAGTTATACACGTAAAGAGTTAATTGGAACATCTATGTATGATTTGTATTTTGATGAGAATCAGCATGATCTTTTCCTAACAAAATTAACAAAAGAAGGACACGTTACTGATTATGAGATTATTTTAGAAGATAAAGATAAAACACTATTAACCAGTACAATCAATGCTAAGATAATTGAAGATGATGATTCAAGTAAAGTTAGAATTATTGGGTCATTAAAAAATGTAACTGAACAAAGAGAAAGTGAAACTGCACGTCAAGAATATGAATTGAGGTTTCGCAAATTATTTGAATCTTCAATTGATGCTGTGATCTTGCAGGATGAGAAAGGTCTAATTGATTGTAACAGTGCAGCTTTAAAATTATTTGGTTACACAAAGAAAGCTGAATTTTTAAACTTAAAACCTGCAGATGTTTCACCTTTGATGCAAGCAAACAAAAAGCCATCTCGGGAAACATCTGAAACATATATTGCTCAAACCATTAAAAATGGGAATATGAGATTTGAATGGATCTATAATAAAAAGAACGGAAAAGCATTCACTGCCCAGGTTTGGTTGAGTAGCTTTAAATTAAATTGTAAATCATTTATTCAAGCTACAATTCGGGAAATAACGGATATTACAGGTTAATAGTAATATAGACATGGTAAATACAACTAAAGAAAATAATCCGCATCTGGAAGAACTTAATAATAAATTACAAAATGAGATTAATGACCGGAGAAAGATTGAAGAAGAGCTACAAAGAAAAAATCATGAATTACAATTAATTTTGGAAACCTCAAAATACATCAATTCCAGCCTAGATTTGAATGAAGTATTTCAAAGAATTGCAATTGGTATAATGAATCATCTTAACTCTTATGGATGTGCAATATACCTTCTTTCGGAAGATGGGAAAGAATTACTTCCACAATTCGTAATTGATCCCGTTTATGAAAAAGAGATTATGGCAACACCTTTGGATATTAATTCAAGCTTCACCGGAAAAGTTGTGAAAACAAAAAAAAGTATAATGTTCAACGACGCCGGACCTAATGAAAATGGATTTCAAATTCCTGGCACTACAGAAGAAGAAGAAGAAAGAATTATTGCCTCTCCTTTTATCTATAATAATGAAGTACTTGGTGCTATTTGTTTAAACAAGATCGGTCCCTATTTCTCTAAGAATGACCTGAATTTACTTGATACTTTTGCGAATTATGTTACAACAACTATTAAAAATGCACAAAATTATCAGAAATTTCAACATGAAGTACTTGAACGTACTTCTGCTGAAAAAGCAAGGGAAGAAAGTGATAGAGAATTTATGAATCTCCGCTCTAGTGTACCCGTTGGATTATTCAGGGCTACACCTGAGGGAAAATTTATATCTACTAATCCAGCCATTGTCTCGATGTTTGGTTTTGATTCTGAACAAGAATTCCTCTCTACATCTGTTAGCGAATTATATGCTAATGAAAAAAGTAGGAATCAGCTGATCTCGATTTTAGAAAAAGAGAATAGCGTTATAAATTATGAGGTAGAACTACTAAAGAAAAATGGTGAAACACTTTGGTGTTTATTAAACATTAATACAATCCAGGATGATTCTGGTAATTGGATATATCATGATGGAATCATAACAGATGTTTCTAAAGAAAGATTAGTTGCAAAGAATCTTGCAAAAACCCAATTCCGGCTGGAAACAATATTAGATAATGTTCCAAATATTATTTTATATGAGTCGGGAGGAGCTAAAGAATTTGTTTCAAAAAATATTGAGGAGATGTTGGGATATCCTGCAGAAGATTTTATTAATGATAAAAATAAATTTACTTCTCTAATTCATCCGGATGATAAAGAATATATTAATCAAAAATATTCGGAATGGGAAAAAGCTGGAAAAAAAGGGTTACTTACATCATGGTTTAGGGTCAAAAAAGCTGATGATTCTTACATCTGGATCGAAGATAGAATGCTGGAGTTTATTGATAAGAATAACATAAAATACCACGCTGGTGTAAATATTGATATCACAAATCTAAAGAATGCTGAAGAACAATTAAAAGATAGTTACAGCAAATTGCAACGTATACTTGAAGAAACAGTGGAAGGACTTGTTCAAGCAGTTGAGATGCGTGATCCATATACTGCCGGTCATCAACGACGTGTTTCTGATCTTGCTTCGGCAATTGCAAAGGAAATGAATTTTCCAGAAGAGAAAATCAACGGAATTAAATTAGCTGCACTCGTTCATGATATTGGGAAAATAAATATCCCTGCAGAAATTCTGAGTAAACCCGGAAAACTTACAGAACCCGAATTTAATTTAATAAAGATGCATCCGCAAACAGGTTATGATATTTTAAAATCTATTGAATTCCCATGGCCAATTGCCGAAATAGTCCTTCAGCATCAGGAACGATATGATGGATCTTCGTATCCAAATGGATTAAAAGGTGAAGAGATACTCATGAAAGCACGGATTTTGGCGGTAGCAGATGTTGTGGAAGCAATGTCTTCTCATCGACCCTACAGACCTTCATTAGGAATCAATATTGCATTGGAAGAGATTGAAAAAAACAGAAACATTTTATATGATCCAGAAGTTACAGATATATGTTTATCACTATTTAGAGAAAAAGGTTACAAATTTCCTAAAGCCCCTGCTGATATTATTTAGAATTTCTTAATCAAATAGACTATTTCTTTCAAAAGGTGAATTGTATTGTTTGAATTCAATTATAAATTTCACATTTTCAGAAGGATTATAATTCAATTGGAAATTTGGTAAGATTCTCGAAGTATTATCATTATTACCATCAAATTCTATCCCACCTTGATACGTTGCAGAACCATAATTAATAAAATTCAAATCTACTTTTAGATTTAATTTAGAGCTAAATTTATAGTTAAGATGATTTGTATATATTGATTCATAGGCACTCTGGCTATTAGAAGAAATACTGCTGCTAAACGATATTGAATGATTTATTGTAAGATTGTTCATATTTATCATTGATGGTGTTAATAATTCCGGAGTAAATGCACTGTTTATTATATCGGCATTTAGACTAAATGCTAAAATCAATAAAGCGATTAACATTATTTTCTTCATAGTTACCTCTCGTTACCTTTTATAGATTAAGTTGATTTTATGTCAAATTACTTAAGTAAAAAGATATTTACTCATTTAATTTAACATCCAACAATTATTTAATCAAGATCATTTTCTTCGTTGCTACAACCCGATCATCTAACTTTAATCTATATAAATAAGTTCCACTTGCAACCTTATTACCATTATCATCTTTGCTGTTCCACACAACCTTATTCACCGAATTTGAAACAGGATCTACGACATTCAATGTCTTTACCTTTTGCCCTTTTATATTGAATATCTCAATTTCTGCTTGATAAACTGATTTTTGTAGATTGAAAGATATTGTCGTTTCAGGGTTGAACGGATTAGGATAATTCTGGAATAAATCTACTCCAACAATTACAATATCTTCTGCTATGCCTGTATTTAAATCATTCAAATCCATAGTATAGGCAGAGCAACCATAAGTTCCAAGTAACAACGTCCTGGTTGGGTTGTGAATAAGCATATCGATAACCGGTACATTAGGCAATCCATCAGAAAGACTTTGCCATTCACTTCCTCCATTTTCAGTGAAAAATACTCCTGCATCTGAACCAATAAAAAATCGGTTTGGAACTTCAGGATCAAGAACAATACAATTAATTGGTAATTGTGGAAGGTTGGAAGATATTTCTACCCAATTTTGTCCGAGATCTGTAGATTTATAAACATGAGGATAAGACTCATCCCAGCGAAAACCGGAAACTGTTACATAGATCGTGTTCATATCAAATGGATCTCCAGCAACCCTAGTTATCCAGCGATTCGGTAATCCTGCGGTAACATCTGACCAATTATTTCCGTCATCGGTAGAAACATGCACATTCCCATCATCTGTACCGGCAATTACCACATTGGGATAATTCGGATTCACTGCAATTGTAGAAACAGTGTGATAACTAGTACCGTTATCACCATCTGTCAGATCGTTACTTACAGCAGTCCAATAATTACCGCTATTTGTAGTTTTCCAGATACGATAGGTTCCAAAATAAAGTATTGTAGGATCTACAGGATGCATGGCAAGTGGAGAAGACCAGTTTTTTCGATCATTGTTCATCTGCCCGGCTATATATTCAAACCAGCCACCACCATTTGTAGATCTATATAAATTTCCCCATTGGTATTCAGCAAAAATTATATTGGGATTTGTGTAATCAACTTTACAATAGAATCCGTCTCCACCCAAGATCACTTCCCAGTCATCCAGAGCACCGGTCATAGTTCTGATCGTGCTGTTATCCTGCGTACCACCATAAATTCTTTCCGGATTCAGGAAGTCTATTTCTATCGCATAAAACTGAGTTAGTGGAATATTATCAATTTTATTCCAGCTATTACCATAATCATAGCTCGTATATAATCCACCATCATTCCCTTCTACAATTCTACCTGTAAACTCATCAATGATCATGGCATGATGATCTACGTGTATTTCATCCATATTTCCATAATCTGCAATAATTTGCCAGCTAGCACCACCATTTTCGGTTCTACAAAGAGCTACTCCCATTGCATACACTCTATTTTCATTGGCAGGATCAACATAGATCTGACCA
>JAYEKK010000038.1:0-5219 GCA_034660955.1 Candidatus Cloacimonadota bacterium
TGGCCCGGACACTGGCTACCCAGACCGGCATGACCAATCAATGGCTCATGGATCAAGGGCTTCTATCTGTCAAAGAACTGTGGGTGAATATTCACTATCCAGCTACGGCTCGATAGGCTCTGTGAAACGCCCAGTGCGGACCCGCATGCTGGGTGTTGTGGGGGCTGGGGGGTTAAGACCCCCGGCTACCCGATTATAAGCTCTTTAATTGGACTGTAAAAAAACGAAACCCCTTATCTTTCATTTCATCAAAGTCCGCTTCTTCAACAGGTAACGCTTCTTTCCGCGCTAGAGGATAAAACTTTTCATACGACTCTTTGTCAAACCCATAAGCCGCACCAAGTTTAAGACCTCTCAATATTTCCCCAAATCTCGTCTTTTTAACGGTATGTCCTTTTTGCCCATGAGGATCGATTTCTGTAAGGAAAGCTTTCATAGATCGAGCAGATCCAGATATTACACATGCGTCACCTCTATCTCCCGTGCATACAACATCAGTCGGAGATGCAAAAGCAAAATAACCAATTACCTTACGATTACGATCAGCCATATAAATTTACCTCTTTTTTTCTCGATCGGCTTATAACTTTCCGTTCAGTGGGTGGCAGGGGGAGAAGGCCTTTGCAAAAGCCACAGAAACATAGAACACCGAAAAATCCGAAGCCGCATTACTCTGCCAGTCCAACTGAAACGGGTTGGTTATATGCCTATATTCTCTCTCAAATTTATTCAATCTGCGCAAGTTTAGGGGACTTAACCTTTTCCGCAAGAAAACTTGTGATAAAGACAAGAATATCATTTACAGAAATAAAAAATTTGCCTGAATCAGGAATAATTTGAGCTAACTGCTTTTCAAGGCTTTGCTTTTGATAATCTGTTATTGAATTTCCAGTCAGTTTTGTATAAAATAGATCAGAATGTCCTTGGCTAACATTTAAAAGCAAGTTTTTTGCTATTTGAATTGGTGAAGATTTCAGATTTGCCATAAATATTGGAGATTCAGGGGTAATGTAAAAAATGGTTTGACCCTGATCATCATTAGCCGAAAAGAGAAACCCAGGTTCTTCAGGTACAAAATTTTGAGATTCCATTTTATTTCTTCCTCACATGATTTGTTCATTTATGATTTGTCTGTTCAAGAGCGGCTAAAAACTTTTTCCACCTGTTCTTTCTCACATCATCTTCTGCCAGTTTAATGAAATTTTTTATCGCATCCATTCCAATCAACTTTTTTAAATCAAAAGCAGTCATCAAATTTATTTGATAAACATATCCATTTGCGGGTTCTCCATTGGTGAATGCTTTTATTGTAACAGTTTCGCCGTCTGATATAACTCTGATTTCATAGTCCTCACCGGCATGTTGAAAATTGACAACTTCATAATTTTGCATTTATTCCTGCATATTTGTTGAGCATATAACGTAGAGCTGAGTGGCTGGGCAACGATAACCGAAAAACTATGATAAAGATAAAAGCTACCGATCAAATACTGCCTTCAAAAAACGGCACGGCTTTGCCCAGTCCATCTCCAGCGCCTTGTTAGCATTTTCTAATTATTCTCGATATTTAATCGTTAATTCATCTTCAAAGTCAAAAACAGATAAAGCCCTTTTGATTCGTTCAAATTTACCCTTATTGTCCAAGTTAGACTCAATAAAATATGTCTCGTTGATTGGAATAGCCTGACGACATATGTTTGAATCTTTTGTAAGACTTAATTTTTCAGCCAAATCAGAAGTGAAAAATGTTTGAGGCTGCAAGTCAAATAATGTCTTCATTACTTCCAAGTACAACCCACTTACCGTTGATATTTCTAGTTTTTGGTCAAAGAAAATAACATATTCTAACTTTTTAAATGTTGGCTCTTCTGCGTCAAAAATGTTTACTTCATTAAAGTCGGTATCCAGTTCTGTATCAATATCAGGGAATACCCATATGCTAAGAAATCTTTCTTCAATTATTTGAAATCGTTTTTCAATTTCATCCTTACCCCATTTATCAATTTGAGTGAGATAAGTGTTAAGCCAAAGCCTGCTATATTTGTAACCTTGCTCTTCGCCATCGACATTCATCTCTTTTTTGGAAAGAAATATTTTATTTCCCAATTTCCCGTTGTTACCTGAGAGAGTGAGGTTTGCAATTGTATTTAAGTAGTTTTCTTTAATGAAATTATACTCCTCTTCTCCTAGTTCGATTTTCCATTTTGGTTCAGGGTTCTGGGGGAATATATGCTCAATGGTTATATCACTGTTACCATCTATTTTAACAAGCTCCTTATTTCTATGGTTCTCTAACCGTTCCAAGAAGTAGACTCTGTTTTTGGGCTTTATTCCATACATGTCTTTTTCTCTAAGAGTATTAACAACTTCTTTGTTCCGAGGAAACCTTTGACTGCCTTTTTTCTTTAATAAGGCCAATTGGATTGATGTTAAATAATTTTGAGAATCAATATCTTCATAAAGTCTCATAAATATCTTATTCAACGCATTAGTTGGTAGACCTATAATGAATCTTCTCCATGTAAAAGCCTGGATAAGTTCCAGTACTTCTATGAATGTTTGTTTTGATATTACGCCTGTTGAATAATCATCATATACTTTCAACAGAAAAGGATAAGCGACATTTATTTCAAGTCGATTAATGTATTGCAATTGCTGCCTTATGTCATTGTCAGGCTCATGTGCCGGATTTAATAGCTTGTTGTAGTGTTTAACTAATTTCTTTATTGGTGTTAAGATATTCTCAAGCACTTCTACTGTTGATGTTGGATATTTTTCTTTAAATTCATGATAAACTTTATTTTTGTTAGGTATTTTGTTGTTTTCGAGAGTAAGATAATCCCTTATGTAATCTGACACTTTACTGCTATTGGTTGATTCATCTTTCGATAGCTGTTCGATATGTTCCCAATAATTCTCGTAAATTTTATTTTGGGATTTTCTTTTGAGGCCCATTAATATATAGTTTCTTATGAGATCAGCTTGAGATAACTCAAGTCCTGTTGAGTTTAAACTCTCGAATATTCTTTGAGGGTCATCTTTATCTCTATCAAGGGATATTTCAACAAACATTAATTTGCTAATACCAGTCAATACTGCTTCATAATTTTCTTCCAATATCCTGGATTTAAAATAGTTAAAGTTGTCTATTAGTCGAGAAAAATCAGAGTATTCTTCTTGATTGTCACTACGTAATAAATATTTTAAAGCTCTATTATTATTTTCCGTAGGTTTTAATTTTAGCTTCTCCTCATCTGCTGCAAACTTGTTGATTAGGTATGTTTCATTTATTTTATTAAACAGTTGCTCTTTACCAAGAGTTTTTGCCAACCTATAAATTACAAGGTAAATCAGCGTCAAAGTCGTTAATCGTTGTTGACCATCAATTGTTGTTAACTCCCTGATTCCAGACGCTGAATAAACATCATCATGCACATAAACAATACTCCCAATGAAGTGTGCATTCTTTTTAGAGTTTGTTCCAATTTCTAAAATATCATCTAAAAGCTGTTTGCATTGATGGTGGGACCAATCGTAATTCCTCTGATAAACTGGAATGATAAATTGAGTATCACTTTGTGATAAGAACCTATTTAGGTTTATTTCATTTGCTTTCATATTGTTCCTTTAATAGATGCTAACGGCCGCAATCAGGGGCAAGCGAGATTAGCAGCAACCAACTGCGATTAATCCGTGAGTTTGGCAGCAAGGATGAACTTCGAAAAACCGCGCTGCTCGCTTGTCCCTTGAATTGCATTGTTCGGCGTTTTTTTGCCGTTTAATTATGTTAAGTAAACTGTCCTCAGAACTATGAAATATCATGGTGTTATTACAATTTGAATACCTTTCACTACTCTCTGGCTTTTGCCCATTTTTTTAGTATTTCAATACACTCATTTTCTTTGGGCAACTTATTAATGAAATATTTTCTTTCATCTGATGGCAATAATTTTAATGCTACCAGAAAAGCAGACGCTGTCCAATTTTCAAAACCTAAATAGGACTCTTTTAATTCTCTTAACCAATCACCATTCTCAGCACATCTTGCAGCAAGAATAATTTCACGTTTTATGTCAGAAGAGCTTGTACCGTAAAGCTCTTGGAGAAATGGGAAATGATTAAAGCTTGAATTACGACTAAAGAGCGACAAGATACATATTTGGAAATATTCATTTGTTTTTATAATCTCATTATCTAAAGCTCTGACCAATTCTTCTCCAACAGAAGGCACATCACCATTTAGATTTTGTGATGCTGAAAGTAAATAATGACAAATATCAGAAAGTGCTGGAGTTAATAATTCCAAGTGCTCAAGGCAAAATTTAACGGCACCGGGGTGCCCAATTTGCGTTAACCGACGAAGAAACCAGCGTAATCTGATGAAATCTGTTGGCCTTTCTGTAAGATACTCGTTGAGAATTGATTCGATAACTTCTGTTTTGAATCTTGCTAGATCATCAGGTGACACCTCACTGAGTAGCACTGTTTGATAAGGGTTTCCACCTGAGTATTTCTTTATAATACCCAGCAACTCCTTTTCGAAATCATTGATTGGCCTATCTTCAATACGTTCAAGGCATAGTTCTTGAAGTTCTTTTTGGTTTAGCAATAAGGTTTTTGATTTATTTAATATAAGACGTTGTTGTTTATCCAGGATATCAGCAATTTGGTATATCCGCTTTCTGCAGTCAAAGTCGCTATTTTCAAATATAATAATATCATCGACAAATCGTATATAATCAATGCCATGATTTTTAAGACTATTATCCAGAGGAATAAGGGTTGCTTCTGCAAGCAAGTGGGCGGCATGGGGTCCAACTGGAATTCCCCGTGATACATTAGCTGTTAAAGATTCGAGAAGTTTAATAATCCATTTAATTGCGGGATTAGGGAATTCTGACTCAATTAGCTGGTTTTCAATTGTATGATGATAAATTTGATTATAGAAATCAGATATATCAAGGACGATAGCATGAGAGTATTCTTTACTTTTCTCGTAACATTGGGTCCAAAAAGGAGTCCAGTTAAAATCTTTACTGTACAACCAAAATTCTGGCTGAGGGTTAAACCTGTTAGAAAATACGATTTTTTCTTCTACCGGTGGACGTCTTTTTTCTATCCCTGTGCCATATTGATAGATTAGTGCTGTAAGAATTATGGAATCAAAGATATTTAGTTGCGTGGCGCGACGAAAAGAAAACTCATCCTTTGGAACCATA
>JAYEKK010000039.1:0-5169 GCA_034660955.1 Candidatus Cloacimonadota bacterium
AGGGCTTCCCAGTTTCTGTTGGTGGTTTAATAGGTATAGCAAAATCTGAATATGATTATGCATGGTACTATGATGATTATAAATGGACGTATACTTATTTTGTAATTGGTGGGCGTGCTGCTTATCATTTGAAACTAGATTCTCCAAAAATAGATCCTTATGGTGGGGTTATGTTAGGTTATAATATTGTATCATTCACAGAGCCATCAGGATATTCTGGTACTGGTTATTCTAGCGGAAGCAGTTATTTAATGTATGGATTCTACGGTGGAGCAAGATATTTTTTCAACCCTAAAATGGCTGTTTATGCAGAATTAGGTTATGGATTTGGATATCTTAATTTAGGTATATCTTACAAACTCTAAAATTCATTTTAAAATATTGCCGGAGCTAAAATTGCTCCGGCTTTTTTTGTCTTAAAAAACTGTTGAATATATTGCTTGGAATAAAATCAAAAAAAGATTGCTTTATATTGTGTTGGTGCAATATTTGTCAAAATTTCGGAGGGTATATTGGACGATCTGTTTATTGAAGATGAGATAAAAGATTTGCGAGAGAAAATTGTATATTACAATAAGCTCTATTATAAAAAAGCTATCTCAGAAATATCAGATTCCAAATATGACCAATTAGTAAAAAGATTACAATCTCTTGAAAAAAAATATCCTCAATACAAAATTAATGAATCTCCAACTCAACAAGTAGGTTCAGATATAACAGGAAAGGGCAAGATCATTCCGCATAAAGTTCGTATGTACAGCTTGGAAAATGCTTATTCATTGGAAGAGATAGAACAATTCATTGGTAAAATAAAAAAAGTAGATGACAGCGAAATATCTTTTACTACTGAATTGAAAATAGATGGATTTAGTATAAATCTCTTTTATGAAAATGGTAAGTTGCAATATGCAACTACTCGTGGTGATGGCTTCGAAGGTGAAGATGTAACTGAAAATATTAAAACAATAAAATCCATTCCAAACGAAATTAATTATCAAGAACCAATAGAAGTTAGAGGAGAAGTTTATCTTCCAAAAAAAGAATTTGAACGGATAAATAATGAGCGAGAAGATAATGGAGAAAAACTTTTTGTAAATCCACGTAATGCTGCTGCCGGTACGATCAAATTAAAAAATGCTGGTGTTGTTGCATCCAGAAAGCTAAATTCAATTATCTATTCCGTAGGATTATTTAATGAATCTAAGATTAAATCTCAAAAAAAAATATTAGAATTCTTGAAAATGCAAGGCTTTAATGTTGTTGAAGTTAGTACTGCTACAAGTATGAAAGAAATAACAAATCAGTGTGAGAAGTGGGAAAAATCCAGATACAATTTAGATTACGAGATTGATGGATTAGTTATAAAAGTTAACGATTTTCAAATACAACAAAAACTTGGATTTACTTCTAAATCACCTAAATGGGCAATTGCCTACAAATTTAAAGCTGAGGAAGTGGAAACACAGTTGCTGGGAGTGGATTTCCAAGTTGGAAGAACGGGTGCAGTAACTCCGGTAGCAAGATTAAAACCTGTATTTATTTCAGGCTCTACAGTTTCTAATGCAACTTTGCACAATGAAGATGAAATAAAACGTCTTGATCTGAGAATTGGTGATTGTGTAACAATTATTAAATCAGGTGAAATAATTCCTAAAATAATTGATGTTAATTATGAAAAAAGAGAATCATATTCTAAAGAAATTGAGTTTCCAAGAACATGTCCTGTCTGTGGAACTTTATTGAAGAGAGAGGATAAGGGAGTAATATCTTATTGCAATAATATAAATTGTCCGGCTCAAATTCAAAGAAGGATTGAGCATTTTGCTTCCCGTGTTGCTGTTGATATCGATGGTTTGGGTGAAGCTGTTGTGAAACAATTAATAGAACATAAACAAATAAATAAAGTTCAAGATATTTATCACATCAATTTTGATGAATTCCAGCAATATGAAAAGCAGGGAATAAAATCTGCAGAAAACCTAAGAAATGCAATTGAAAATTCAAAAACCCAGAAATTCCATAAAATACTTTTTGGATTTGGAATTCGATTTGTAGGAGCAAAAATATCTAAAATTCTCTGTTCATATTTCAATAATATTAATGAGATCATAAATGCTGATTATGAAGATCTTGTTGAAATAGATGAGATAGGAGAAAAAATTGCTCGATCAGTTAATGAATTCTTTCAAAATGAAAATAATTTGCTAATGATCAAATCCTTGCAGAATGCAGGCATGAAATTGATCAGTGATAATATTGAGATTGAGGATGTTCTGAAAGGAGCAAAATTTATTATTACAGGTACTTTGGAAAAGCACAGTAGAAATGAGATTAAAGAGATGATTGAAAAAAATGGTGGGAAGACGATTTCTGCTGTAAGTAAAAATCTGAATTATCTTATCGTGGGAGAAAATCCGGGCTCAAAACTGAAGAAAGCGAAAGAGATCGAATCTGTGAAAATTATTAATGAAAATGAATTCTTAAACATGATCGGGATTGATGAATAGATGAAAATTCTGGAAAGATACATCTTGAAAGAAAATTTCAAACCATTTGTTGTTTCGCTTATGGTTACCACTTTCGTTATGTTACTCGATAAGATAATTGATCTTTTGAACCTGATCATTGAAAAACATCTTGATATTCTGACTATTGTTTCCATCTTTGGATTAAGCCTACCATTTATTTTGGCACTTACAGTTCCAATGGCAATTTTACTTGCTTCTATCATGTCGTTTGGAAGACTCTCTGTAGATAATGAACTTATTGCATTCAAATCCTGCGGGATAAACATTTTTACACTTTTAAAACCTACTGTGATCGCTGCTCTTTTTTTATCATTTTTCATGGTTTACTTTAATAATGCCGTTTTACCGCAAACAAATCATATGCTCAAGAACATGATGATAAAAGCAAATTATCGCAGACCTGCCACAGCAATTATTCCAGGTACTTTCAATTCCATGAAAAATTACACAATTTACGTAAAAGAGCGAATTGATGATGAGCTTTTTGGGATTCTTATTTATAATCGGGAAAAGACAAAATTTCCACAAACCATCTCTGCTGAACGGGGAAGAATTGAATTAGCAAATGGTGGGAACAGCTTAAAAGCGATCCTTTACAATGGTCAAATGCATGAACGGGATCAGAAAAATCCCGATAAATATAATATAAGTGAATTTAAAAAGTTCACTCTTAATCTCCCTGATCTAGGTTATAAGATGAACCTAGAAGGAACAGATTACCGAGGAGATCGTGAGCTGAGTTCCAAAGCTATGCAAAAAATTGTTAATGAAAGAAAAACTAAAATTGAATTGCTTCATACTGAGATCGAAGATATTCAAGAGGATATTAATGAGATAAACTCCAAAGAAGAAGCAAATAATAAAAATGAATTAAAAAAGAATTATAATCGTCTTAATCTAAAAAAGGATAAAATAACTACTTTGAAATCAGATGTTAGGAAATATCAAGTTGAGATCCACAAAAAATATGCAATAGCATTTGCGTGTGTAATCTTTGTCCTGATTGGTGCACCTATAGGGATGATGACCAAAACCAGTGGTGTGGGGATGTCGTTTTCTGTTAGTGCAATCGTTTTTCTTATATATTATGGATCTTTGACTTTGGGTGAGGAACTTGCTGATAAAGGAGTTGTCTCGCCTTTCCTGGCAATGTGGGTTTCTAATATTATTTTCAGCATTATTGGAATTTATCTGGTTGTTATTTCTGTTAAGGAGATGAAAACTTTTGATCTTACAAAAATCCGGGATAAAGTGAATAAATTCTTAGGATTTGGTATAAGATGAGATTATTAGATAAATACATTTTAAGGGAATACATCAAAATATTCCTAATTATACTTTTTTCCTTCTCGGTTCTTTTTTTAGTTGTAGATATTTCAGATAGATTGCCACGATTGCTGAGTAAAGGCGGGGAAATGCATGATATTATTTTGTATTTCCTGCTTCGGATTCCATATCTGGTTTTACTTTCATCTCCGGTAATGGTTCTACTCTCCGGTCTTTTTCTGATGAATAATCTTTCTAAATATAATGAATCGGTAGCAATAAGAGGTGCAGGGATAAGTATATTGCGAATGGTATCTCCTCTCATTTGGTTTGGTTTAATCTTCAGTATTTTTATAATGTTCATTGGTGATCTTGTTCTACCAAAAGCTGAGGAATATAGAAACTACATTTATAAAGAGAAAATTAAACATCAGAAAGTAGAAGATAAAAAGATGAGATCGCATATTCATTATTTAGGAAGTGACAAAAATCTCTATTATATCGGTTTCTTCGATGGATATCGGAATAATCTAAAGACAATTGATATTACAACTTTTCATCCTGAAACTGGTGAGATAAAGCGGAAAATAACAGCGACCAGTGCTTCATGGGAGAACGAGGAGTGGGTATTTCATAATTGTTATATCAGGAATTTTGAAAATGGAATACCAATTGGTATGAAACACTATGAGGAAAAGGTTATTGAAGAAGTTGATGTAACTCCCCTGGATTTTATTAAAAGTGCCAAAAAACCAATGTCGATGAATTTCTTTGAATTGAAAGAATATATTGAACGGCTGAAGAAAGTAGGTGAAAAATTCACAAAAGAACTAGTGGAACTAAATCTCAAAGTATCGTTTCCTTTTGCAAACTTGATAATATTGCTTTTTAGCGTACCGCTAGTTTCAACTTCTTCCCGCAGTAAAGGGAGAGGATTGATCTTTGGGATGGGACTTCTGGTTTGTTTCTTGTATCTTTCTACTTTGAGGATATGCCAGAGTTTAGGTTATAATGAAGTTCTATCACCGATGGTTGCAGCATGGCTGCCAAATGTAGTCTTTGCATCAATCGGTGCTTTCTTCGTGGTCAAATCTGAGGTATAATGCGAATTCTAATGATATTAGAAAATACTTTTCCACCAGATATTCGCGTAGAAAAAGAGATTAAATCTCTAATTACTGCAGGGCACGAAATAGTGCTGGCATGTTCTTCACCCGCTTCTAAAGACGAAGTAAAAGATTGGAATAGCGCTACTATCATTAGGAAAAGAATGCCACGCTTTATTTATAAATCCAGTGTAGGCTGTTTACAATTCCAATTTTATTTTAATTATTGGAGGAAATACTTAAAATTTGTATTCAAACAATACAAATTT
>JAYEKK010000040.1:0-5125 GCA_034660955.1 Candidatus Cloacimonadota bacterium
TACGGAAATGGTAAAGCTTCAAAAAAAATTATTACTGAATTATTGAAATAATGTAACTTTATAAACATAAAAGATATAGATCAATCTAAAGCTCTGAGTAATCAGGGCTTTTTTGCATATAAGAAAAAAAAGTTCTTGACATTTAGAACACTGGTGTACCACTTGACCCATACAGTGAAACAGAAGGAGGTAAAATGAAGTTTGACGAAAGTACTCCAATTTATCTGCAAATAAAATGCGAGATAGAAAAAGCGATCATTTTCGGTTCTTTAGAAGAAGAGGAAGCAGTACCTTCAATTCGCATTATGGCAAAGCAATACAGATTAAATCCGCAGACAATATCCAATGCCATAAGCGAGCTTCTAAATGATGGAATTCTATTTAAGAAGAGAGGAATTGGGATGTTCGTGGAAAAAGGTGCACAAAAAAAATTAAAAGCAAAAACCTATGAAAAATTCGTACAAGCAGATCTACAAAAAATGATAACGAAAAGTAGATCACTTGGTATTTCAAAGAAGGAACTAATAAATTTGATAGAAGATTCTTATGACAAAGGAGGGGAGAAGTGACACAAGATAATGTAATTAAAGTAAAAAATCTGACTAAATATTATGGGAAGTTGAAAGCACTTGATAATATTGAAATGGAAATTCCGCAGGGAAGAATTATCGGATTGTTAGGAAAAAATGGAGCTGGGAAATCTACATTTATGAGGTGTCTTCTTGGTTTTCTTAAGCATAAAGGAGAAATCGAGATCTTGGAAAAAACAATAAAAAGACATCAGGCATCAATACATGAAGATATAGCTTTCATCCCGGATGTGAACAGTCTTGATGACAGGTTAACTGTAAAACAGACAATGGATTATGTTTCCGCATTGAATAGCTCATGGAATCATAAAAAAGCTACCGAATTGCTTGCAAACAGTGATCTCAATCCGAATCAGAAGGTAGCAACCCTCTCCAAAGGTATGAAAACAAAACTATATCTTCTAATCACACTTTCTCTGGATGTGAAGATCTTGCTATTAGATGAGCCGACACTGGGTCTTGATATTGTTTTCCGAAAAGAGTTCTTTAATACAATTTTAGGTGAATTCTATGATGAGACTAAAACTATTATTATTTCTACACATCAGGTTGAAGAAGTTGCGCAGATCCTTCAGGATATAATATTCATTGATGAAGGTAAGATCATACTTCAGCAGGATATTGAAGAACTGAAAAATGAATATTCTATTTTTACAGTTCCTTCAGATCAAAAGGAAAAACTTGAACAGTATAATCCTAAGTTAATCAGCAAAACTTTGGGACACGTAAGTGCAATATTAGATAGCAAGATCGAAATCACAGGTGCTGAAGTAAATCGACCTACACTATCAGACCTGTTTATGGAGAAAGTAGGAGGTTCAAATGAATAAATTCAAAGCACTCATCAAAAAAGATCTGCAGATAAATAAAAAAACACTAATAATCCCATTATGGATCACAGCCGGATTCTACCTGTTAATTCTCTTAATATCTGCTGTTGCTTATTTCACCGGAGATTTGAATATTGATCTGGGAAATATGCAGGGAACACCACCTTCCGAAGCGATAAACTACATTGTAAATCTTGCGATAATGGGATTGCCGGGTCTAATTAGTTTGATTTTCATAATAATCCTTACACAAGGTGCACTAAATGAGAATATAAGAAACAACAGCGAGTTATTTCATCGTTCTCAACCTGTTTCGATCTGGTATCAATCGGCTTCCAGATATATTGTGGGAATTGCCGGGAATTGGCTTGCACTCTTTGCAATCGCAATCTTTAATTTCATTATTGTGGCAATAATATTAGCTGTTGCAGATAAATTCATTTTTAGTACTGCCTTTGCAGGAATGGCACAATCTGTTGTTTCTTTTATGAAAACAGGTTTGATCATTGGAAGTATAACGTTTTTCTTCTCAGCAGTTTTCAAAGATAAAGCTTTTTTGCAGGGATTGGCAATAATAGTGGGAGTCCAATTTCTATTTACAATTCTCAATATGCTCATGCAATGGCATCTTCCACTACCTCTCAGCTACATAATGAAATTAATAAACGCATCTACTCCTACTTCAATTGAACCAGAAGTTTTTAATGAGAATGTAAGCTACTACATTTTAGAAATATGGAAGAAAATTCTAATTAATTGGAATACTTTACTGCAAGTTGGAGTTAGTGGAGTACTGTTTGTTGGAGCCACGTTGATATATAAAAGTAGAGAAATAAAATAGGGCTATAGGAGGAAAAATGAAGAGATCTATTTTAGTTATGATTATGTTAACGGCAGTGTTTATGCTGTCGGCAGTTACACAGGATGTTCTTGTTAAAGAAAAGAACGTAACTTTAGAATTTGAGAATATTCACATCAAAGATATTGAGTTCATCGATGGAAATCGGATCGAGATAGAACATGCTAAAAATGCTGATGTGCAAATCGTAAAAGAAAAACAAAAAGTTTCCATCATATCTGAGAAAGGAGCAAAAATAGAATTGGAACTGCCATTGGGAAAAACATATACTCTTATAAAAGATGGTGCAAAAATTGAATTTACTGAAAGTAGAGTAACGATCCTTGAAGGAGAAGACAAAGTTGTTGAATTTCGTGATGGTGGCTTATTCGTGACGGAAGACGGTGGAACGGTTGAGATCAGTTCTGAAGGTATAATTGTGAATGATGATGATGAATATGTTGAGGTTAGCTCTCGTGGTATCATTGTGGAATCACCTGATGAAACTCAGCATATCACCGGATTCTGGGGTCAACTTCTGGGTGGTGCGATCAATTTTATAACCAGACATTCAATTGGCTGGATTGGAAACAATCCAGGTTTCATTGTGAAGCACATCATAAACGATGATGATTATGCTGGAGGTGTTAAAGTGAATTTTAATTTTTCTGATGGAGATAAGATCACAAAAGAATTTCATGAAACTTTCCAACCTATAAAAGGATGCAAACTTAATGTTGATAATAGGAATGGCAAGATTGAGATAAAAAGTTGGAAAGAAGACTATATTGATATTTCAGCAATTCTTGAAACCAACAAAACAGAAAAGGAATTTGATAAGGTCAATATAGAAGTTTTAGATAAAGATGGATGTACAATAAAAACAACAGTTTTAGAGAAGAATCCAAAAGTTAGTGTGCATTACGAGATTAAGATACCCAAAGGTGTGAAGGTCAGTGATATTAACTCTTCAAATGGATCAATTCTCATAATCGATTGTGAAGGTGAAATGAACCTGAATACAAGCAACGGAAGAGTTGAGGTATTTGATTCAAAGGGAAGTTTTAATGCGCATACAAGTAACGGAAGAGTTGAATTTGTTCATCTAAACGGGAAAGCAGAAGCCTATACATCAAACGCAAAAATTCGAGTTGTGAGAACTCCCGGATTTAAGAAAGGGATTACTTCCAACGGAAAGATAACTCTTGAAATTGATGAAAAATTAAAGAATGATATTCATCTTTCTACATCCAACAGCTCTATTTGTATCAGTCTCAATCCATCTCTTGATCTTAATATTGATGCTTCTACCTCTAATTCCCGCATTGATCTTAATGGAATTGAAGTTACAACATCAAAGTTCTCAAAAGATAGTATTACTGGGAAGATAAATAGAGGTGGAAAGAAGATCACTGCTACAACCAGCAACGGAAGTATAAAGTTTAATAAACTTAAGAAATAAATAAAATCTGCAAAATTGATCTTGTTTTTGTAGATGTTTATTAAGGGAATTAAAATGAAAAAATACTGTCATTCTGAGGTTTCTTATTGCCTTGCCTACGAAGAATCTCTTGGAAGAGCTTTCAGCTTTTCTTTTTCTGAAAGAATGAGATCCTTCCAAAGAACAACATGCAAGACACGTCAAGATGACAAAGAAAATGAATTATATTGAATGCATAAAAATAATTAATAAAGGAGAAATGTAAAATGAAACGAGGAATTGTATTATTAGCAATAATGGTGTTCGCATTCACTTTGAGTGCACAAACTTCAATCGCAACAACTGATAATTTCATGGCTGCAAAAGTAAATCCGGCAGCGATGGGAGTTGGAAATAGTGGAGGTACGACCTTCCTAGGGAACTATGATGAAGATGGATTCTATGAAGATGTTTATTCTATTTTCTTTAATTTTGATAATTTTGCCTATGTCTTAGATCAATATGGAAGAGATTCTTTTCACAGATTAGCTCTATCTGCTCCCTTAGCAGAACTTATTCCTAACCTGTATCTTGGAACTTCCTGGGATTGGAACAATAAGTATTTCAAAGAAGGAAAATTATCCGAATCCATTTTGTTCCGACCAACAGATTTCCTATCAATTGGAACTGTTATGAACGATGTGTTTAATGATGAGAGAAACTACGATTTTGGTGTAGCTGTAAGACCATTAATCTTTGATAGTAAATGGACTGATAGACTTACCGTAAGTGCTGATATGAATTATGATGGAGAAGAAACATCCAAACCTGTGCTGGGCTTACAAACAGAAATACTGGATGGTATTAAACTTGGCGGTTCTTATAATATGGAAAGTGAAACAATTGGAATCGACTTTGGGATTTCTTTTGGAAACTTTGGAATCGGCAGCACTGTAAACGCAGATACCGAAAACGAATTTTCAAGTGGTCAGTATTACTTGAGTGCATCAGATAAAGCGTTCCGGACTATTATTGGCAAAGATAAGAATTACTTCCTGGAATATAAAATTAAAGGTGAAATAATGGAGAAAAATCCGGTTCAGAAGTTTGGACCATTCAGATTTGTAATGTCAAAAGGAAAAACTTTATCGGAAATAATTGAAGAGATTAAAAAACTAAAAGAAGATGAGAATGTAAAAGGTCTCGTTTTTAAATCCGGTAACTTTACAGCTAGATTTGCTCAACGTGCTGAACTTAAAGATGCGTTTTTAGATTTCAAATCAGCCGGAAAAAAAATTGTATTCTATTATGAAGGAATAAGCGGAGCTAACTATGCATTTGCCGCTTCTATCGCAGATGAGATATATCTAAATCCAATTGGTTCTATCGATCTAAAAGGTATTTCTATCAACATGCCGTATTTCAAAGATCTACTCGATACTTTGGG
>JAYEKK010000041.1:0-18638 GCA_034660955.1 Candidatus Cloacimonadota bacterium
AAGTTGTTTTACTTTCTGACCTTTAATGTTGTAGATATCGAGAGTCACAAACGAGAACGTTTGTGATACAGAAAATGAAATTGTCGTGGTTGGATTGAATGGATTCGGAAAGTTCTTATATAATCGTGATTGTATAATCTCAGGAATAATCTGTTCATCAATCTCGGTTCCTGTATGATTGCATGTAAATATAACTTCCCTGGTTTCTCCTTCTGTAAGCGATGGTTGTCCCTGATACCAGATGTACATCAGAGCAAAATTGTCTTCAACTACAACTGCCATTGCGTCGGTATAAACAATTTGAATATCTTCAGCTTTAAGAGGTAGTATTATTGCCGGATGCCGTTCTCCCCATTTACTGGTGAAGCCCGGATTACCTTCTCGATTCATGGTGATTCTATATGTTATTGAATCTCTTTCGGTTCCTTCATGTATAATCAATTCATTAGTGAATAACGGCTCCATAAATACACCTTCATTAGACATATTTATCTCCATCCCCGGATCTCCATACAAAGCAGAACCATTCAGATCGTTGGGGCTTGCACCGGGAGTGTTGTTGATCATATCGAATTTTAGGGCAATATTGCTTAGAAAATATGATTCTGCCCAGGTATTACTTCTAGCAACTTTATAGAAATAGGCTTTAGTTCCTCCATGTTGACAGGAACTTCCTCCTTCTGCAATCACATAACCTGTATATTGATAAGCTCCACCTGTATGAATCCAGGAAGGTGCCATGCTGCTTCCGCCCAAGATTTTCCCGATATAACAATTACCTAGTCCAAAAAATATTTTTGGATTTGCAGAATTGATATCTATACTTGACCCTGAATATGGGTCTCCATAAGCTTGTCCGTTACTGGCTCGGAAAAATCCTTCCTGTCCTGATGTGGGATAATGTAATTGCCACTGATCGTGATTCCCGTGTCCACTGGTTACAAATATATCCACCGGATCATAATCAAAAATATCAACACCCTCATTTACCATTGTAACCAGCCATTCTGTTCTATCAGTAGGACCATCATTGAATTCAACTGTTTCCAGAGCATCAGGATATTTCACAAAATATTGGTTGTAGGTTGCTTCGCTTGAAGATATTCCCTGAGTGTAATAATTTACATTACAGGAAGTAGTTCCACCGATACAGGTTTTCACCTCAAATCCGGTAGGTCCGGAAACAAGATTAAGTGCATCCTGAACAACATAGCCTGTGATTATTCCCCATACTGCATCGCAATATGCATCATCATCCAACGATCTGGTAAAAGGCCAGACGCTATTTTGAACAAAACTAGATGATGCTGTTGACATGTCACAGATAAAGCCTAAATGACTTGGATAATACTGAGCAACATCATTCTGAACTTCATTCAATGAATTTTCCCAGATAAATAGCTGCCCGCCATATCGATCCAGAAGCGCATCCGCTACTGCCTGCCAATCCGGGTCATTATAAGTTGATTGTTTGATAACAACCGCATAAGTAAGCGGTGGTGGTTCCACATAAGAAATTATAAATGTTCCATCCGAAATATCTTCAGCAAAATTACTTGAAGCATCGAATACCATAACTTTTATCAAACATTCTTCTGAGGGAGTATTGGGAACCTGCCAGGAAAAATTCTGAGGATTACCTGTATGGCTTGCAATAAGAGTCCAGTTTACTCCATCATCTATTGAATAAAATATACTGTCTGAAACAACACCAACATTATCATCAGAACTCCAGTTAACTGAATGCCATTCATACGTTCCCCAATCTTCACCGCCATTTGGCTCAATAACCTCTACTGTAGGTGGAGTGTTATCTGCATCGATAGTGAATACAGCATCGGAAATATCTGTTGCAGAATTATCTCCTCCGTCATAAACAATTACTTTTACCAAACATTCTGTAGATGGTGTATTTGGAATGAGCCATTCACATTCTTGTGGATTTCCGTTGTGAGACGCAATGAGTGTCCAGTTAACTCCATCATCGATAGAGTAAAAAACGCTGTCGGAATGAATTCCCATATCATCGTCTGCTGTCCATTCTATCTGGTATGTATCGCCAACTACCCACACTTCTCCACCGTTTGGAATATCAACTTCTACAGTTGGAGGAATGGTATCCGGAATCGTGGGAGAAACGCTTATATTATCGAAATAAATATCACAAACATGGTCGCTATATCCATTTGAGTTCTGACCGGCAAAATAGAACGTAGCTTCTCGTCCTGCCCAAGGTTCAATATTAACCTGATGAAACTCCCAGGGATAACTTTGTGCACTTCCACCTCCACCTCCAGTATAGTAAAGATGGAAATAAGTTCCCACAGAATCAGCATCCATGATCCATACATGCCCGCCATTATGCCAATTTGAACCCGATACTTCCATATAGAAATTCAAAGAGTCTGCTACATTCGGTATATTCAGCGTTTGACCTACCATTTGCCATTGAGCATTTGGTTGATTTCCTCCTCCGGAAGCACTGCCGTAATTGATATGAATATGTCCTGAATAACTTCCCTGATGTTGATCTACATTCGCATTATGAGGTCCTGTTACCTCCCATCCTGTAAAATCTCCAGTTTCAAAATCACCATTAACAAATTGCTGTGCATACACAGTTACAGAAGTTAAAAGAAAAATCGAGAAGATAAAAAATAAAACCTTTACTCTCCTTCCAGAAACAATAGAAAGATGTTCATTTTGTTCAAACATTTTTCCTCCTTGTTATTTTAATAATAACATTTTTTTGATATTCGACTTATTCATTTCATTTACTAATTGGTAAAAATAAATTCCTGATGAAACCGACTTGTTATTGTCATCAGTTCCATCCCAAACAATTGAAGATTGATTATTAAAAATTGAATATTTCCTGATCTGTTGACCTCTCAGATTATAGATTATCAATTTCGTGTTCTCCGTCAGCTCTGTGGTTAAATCAAAACTGATCGTTGTAGTTGGATTGAACGGATTGGGATAGTTATAAAGATTTTGATAAACAGATTTTAATGCATTATCAACGCTTACCAGGGCAAATGCTTCATTACTCAATCGTGATTCTGTACAGGCTTCTATCTCAGCAGTAATACAATAGAAATCATTTTCTGTTCCGTCGATATCAACATAGGCCGTATCTACAATCATGACACTATTGATCTTTGTGTAAGGTCCGCCGGAAATATCGCTTCTGTAAATGTTATAACCAGCAATATCGGGTTCTGTGTTTGCATTCCAATTCAAGATTATTGAATCATCAGATATTTCGGCAGTCAGGTTTTGAGGAGGGAGCGGATGCATCCAACCTGTATTCCAAGCATCATGAAAATATGTTCCCCAATCTGTCAGATAACCGCGATATGGCACATCTTCGATAGTCCATAAATTAACTGTTCCATTATGAACAACGAGTGCAATTTCGATGTCTCCGTCTCCATCCACATCACCAACGGCAGCACTATTAACCATTGAGTTGCCACCAGCAGAAATGGGCCAATCTTCAACGATAGAACCATCTCCATTATAAGCATGGAAACTGCCTGCAGTACCACCAAAAACAATTTCTCTTTCTCCGTCATTATCCAAATCGAAGATTATGGGAGAAGACTCCAAATTATAAATATCAACAGGCCAACCTGCAACTTCTTCTCCGGTATGATGTCTTTCTGATATTCCGTATCCGTGGCATCCTCCGAAGATTTCCAGATCATCATCATTATCAATATCACCAGGTATTGCCATAACAAAATTTTGAGGACCAGGATAAGTTTGTGGCCAATTTCCAAAAGTATTTCCGTCATGATGATAGATGCCGACATAATTAGTATTGCTTGTACAATATGAATGAAGGATTTCGAAATCACCGTCATCATCGAGGTCGGCAAAAACAGGTTGAGCATAGCTCATTCCGCCTGCAACATTAAGTAGAGGCCAGCCTGGTTTTGCAACTCCGTCTTTATCCCAGAGAAATACGGAATTATAAGATACCGCACAAATTTCAATCTCTCCGTCATTATCGAGATCTCCGACTGCGGGAGTTGCCACGCCCAAATAGTCCAAAGGTTGGGGCCAGCCGGGGTATGTCGTTCCTTCATGATTGAAAACCATTACCTGTCCGGTAGGATATGTTTTTTGTTCGAGAATTATCTCAAGAAAACCGTCTCCGTCGATATCAAAGAGGACAGGTGATTTGAAACCGCTTGTTTCACCAACTGTCAGGGGCCAGCCTGTAACTTCTGTTCCGTCTTTATGCCATGCATACAAAGTATTCTGTTTTCCGACAACGAGAATTTCAAGACCGGGATAGTCAGGATCGAGATCACCTACTGCTGCTTTGGATTGTATTTCATTGAGCCCGAATTTAGGCCAGCCGGGGAGTTCATTTCCTAGATAATCCCATACATGCACCGAGCCGTCTGTGCAGGCTGAAATAATTTCAAGAAAACCATCATTATCAATATCAACCAGATTGACACCAGCCGGAGAATAATAACTCGGTACATACATACTTTGAGGCCAGCCGGGCATTTGTTCCGGTTGGGTACGAAAATTAGTTTGATGGTTTTGAATTGTTTCTTTGAGTTGAAGTTTTCCATCAAGGTCTGTTCTGTAAACATCCACCAATATAATGTCTGATCCAATCTTCTGATTCTCAGCAAAAAGAATTGTAGAAAAAATGATGAATTCAATAATAAACAAAAATACAAATTTACTTTTGGAAATAATTCTTACTACTTTCATTTTATTCTCCTTGTTATTTCAATAATAACATTTTTTTGATATTCGACTTATTCATTTCATTTACCAATTGGTAAAAATAAATTCCTGAAGATACAGGTTTGTTGTTTTCATCTGTTCCGTTCCAGCTAACTTCATTAATTCCTAATTTCACATTTATAATTTCTAATTCATTTATTTTCTGCCCTTTCAAATTGAATATCTCAATCTTTGCATTCTTGGCATCCTTTGCGGTTAATTCAAAAGAGATCGTTGTGGTTGGATTGAAAGGGTTGGGATAATTTCTCAAATTGTAATTCGTAATTTGTATTTCATCGTTATCTGTGCTTGTTTCCGGATATAATGCAAAATCGACTGTAGTTGTTTGATTCTCCTCAACCACTAAACCATCAATTGTGAGATCACAATATCCTTCTGCCGTACAGGTCAAACCATCCCAAATACCAACCGGAATGTTTTCCAATAAATATGCGCCATCATATCCAGTTGAATCGGAAAAACTTCCAAGGGAAACACAAGCACCTTCAATTGGCTCACCGGAGTAAAAATCAGTTACGGTTCCTTCAATATTCCCAACCGGTAATAAATCTTCATCCTGAAAAATAAGAAATGCAGAATCAGTGGTAAGAAATAAATAATTATCCTGCACAGCCACATTATAAGAACATCCGGGAATTGGATATGATTCCAATTGAATAGGTGTCTCCGGATCGGAGATATCGAATTTCAGTAAATTATATTCGGCAATATAAGCATAATCACCAGAAACAGCAATACCCGTTGCACCGGTTATATCATCATAAGTACAAATTATTTCAGGATTATTAACATCAGATATATCTACGATCTGGAAATGCTGATCACAAACAAGATACAACAGATCACCTTGAACAACTATGTCTCTTGCATAGTTGCAAACAGTTGTTAAGGTAGTTATCATTTGCGGGTTTGAGACATCATTTACGTTAACTACCCATAAAGTATAAGCACCATCTCCGGCAATAAAGGCATATCCGTTATTTACGCAAATCCTGAGAGCATTTTCACCGAGAGTTAAAGAACCTTCGAGAGAAGGATTTGATGGATTCTGCAAGTTCAATATTTTAAGAATATCACCATCTAAAATATATGCAAATGAATCTTCTGCATAAATATCTTTGGCAGCAGCCGGATATTCTCCGGCAAATTGCGGAGCATCAGGATCGATTACATCGATCACAGTGAAAGTGGATGTCCAATCGATGTTATCTTGCATGAAAACATAATTATCTCTTACGTCGAGATTATTGGGCATTGCCCATAGATCCAATACATATTCTCCCCTTAAAAAGGGATTTTCCTGATCGCTGAAATCAATTATTTTTAACCCTCCGGAGATTAAATAGATTTCACCCATATCTGCAAGGTAGGCAAAATTCTGGTTTACTTTTACTTCCTGAAGCCAGTAAGGTCTTTCCAGGCTTCCTTCCAGAAATGTGTTGGCTGGAACTTGAACATTCAATATTTCCAGGAAGGATGTTTCAGATGAAAACAGATAATTTCCAGCAAAAAATAGAGATCTCACATTATCCATCGTATCAAAACTCTGAGCAATGAATGGGGAATTCAGATTAGATATATCGATGACATTCATGTTATCCGATGCAACAAAAGCATAATTTCCTTCAACTTTTACATCATAGGCAGAACCGGATGTTTGAATATGCGATTTAAAAACAGGGTTCAACGGGTTATTCACATCAACAATTTCAAGACCGTTATTATGATCTGCAATAAATGCATATCCATCTGAAAATGCAACATTATTACCATACCCCGGAGTGCTGTAGTTAGAGACATAAACAGGATTATCAGGAACTGTTATATCCAGAATAGTAAGTCCCATATTGCCCGTGTCGGAAATATAGGCATAATTTGCTTCGATATCTATTCCGACCGCTCCTGGCAGTGGGTAAAAACCGATTGAATCCGGCTGAGCAGGATCTGTGATATTCAGAACCATCATACCTGATCCATCCACTACATAAAGGATCGGATCACATAAAAATAGAGTGTGAGCTCGTTGTAAAAGATATGTCGAAACGAGTTCCATATTGTTTATGTCGATAATTCTTACGCCGTCTTTATCGCCGATATAAGCATAATCACCTTCTACGATAATGTCATTTGTGCCGGTTATGCCTTTACTCCCGCATGGAATGTATAATTCTGAAATAACTTCCGGGTTTGAAATATCGGAAATATCCAGATGACAAAGACCATTATTGAATGATGCCCATACATCGGTTCCTACTGAAAACACATCCGTTATTACCGACCACATACAACTTCCCACATATTCGGTGGTCTCTTCTCTCGCATTTCGATTTACAGGATCGCTGCCTGTTTTCCAACCGTAAGGAAATTCATTATTTGCCTTCTTTTGGGAAACATCCGGGATGTCAGAAGCAATAATTACGGAAGTAAAAATGAAAAATAGTGAAAACAGAATTATTGTAGTTAGCAATTTCTTCTTATTAAACATAATTTTTCTCCTTTTAAAAAACTAACCTCGTTCTAATGCTCCGCCCGAAAAGAATTGGCTCACAAGTACAATTTGTAAACGAGATAATAAAACAAACAGAAGTGTTCGTAAAATTATTTCAATAGCAGCATCCTCTTTGTTTTGGAAAAAATATTTTCTATTTTCATTTGATAGAAATATATTCCTGAAGATACAGGTTTGTTGTTTTCATCGGTGCCATTCCAGATAATACAATTTGGATTTTGGATTCCATTTTGAGGAATTTGGAATGTTTTGATTTTTTGTCCTTTGATATTATAGATTACAAGCTTTGCTTCTTTAGCGTCCGCTGCAATAAGATTAAAGGTGATCGTAGTTGTCGGATTGAACGGATTAGGATAATTTTGATGTAGAGCTATTCCCGGATACAATTCGTTTATTTCTTCGTCCGGAACATCGCTGGGAACGTTCTGATACAATTCAATATTTACATGTAATTCCTGTGTCGTGATTAATTTTTCTTCATTAGAGAAAACTGCATACCATGAATCGGAAGAAGGAAGGACAAAATCGATCATATTTATAGAATTATTTTGATTTATTTCAAATGCTTCAAAACTTTGCCCTGTTAGATATTCATTAAAATTGTTTTCATCACAGATGAAAAAATCAATATGACCGGGTGAGTTTGATTTGGAAAATTCGTTATAATCATCGAAATTTGTGCCATAAAAGATCTCTTTGGGTAGTTCATAGTTCACAACAAGGCGGTAATCATCTGTAGGATTGGCAGGAGGAGAAGCAGAAGAAATATCCAGATAAGGCATTGTGCCAGGTAGAGTTACATTCCAGTTATAATAAATTCCAACCCCACTGTTTGTAATTACTGTTTCCATACCTGAGACAGGATAATTCCCAATGCTGCTTGTTACTTGTGCTGTGTAAGTTCGGTTATCTCCAAGAAGAAATTGTTTTTGCCCATTGAAATCCGTCCAGCCGGCAGTAGCCCCCCAACCCGTGCAAGGGCTGCTGTATATCTTAATTCTTGCACCATCAACCGGATTCCCATCACTATCAGTAACATTTACATTAAGAGTGCAAACTTCAGTGTATTTTTCTGTTGTATCCCAGATGTAACTGTCTCCCCGCCAATTGAATGCTGAAGCTACATTCCAACCCCAATTTTCATAACCTCCAGGATTATCAATGTATGTATTAACCGGCTCCCAAGCAATCCAGCGTCTTTCATAAAATTCATTAATTTTATGATTATCGCTGTACATTACGTTAACAGTGGTAGGAATAAGTGCTGCTCTTGCAACTGCAGAAGTGAGATAGGAATGAACACTGCATGTTCCGATATGTTGTCTATAAATCCTCACAGGTTGGTCATGATGTGGATTTGATTGGAATGTCATCACATCCTGAATCCATTGTGTTACAGCCCCAACAGCACCGTTTTCAACCGTATTCTGCTCACATTTCCAAAGAACCTGACAAGTATCAAGGCAGGTTCGTAGCATAGGATATCCCGTATCGTTATGATTCATCAGAAAATCACGCCAGAATACTCCGGTAGGCGGATTTGCCGGATAGCCTGTACTAGGGTTAATGTAATTTGGAACTTCTTTATGCAATTTTGGATGAACAATATACCAATAATAGATTTCTCGTGGTATTTCGATTTCCTGTATAATTCCTTCTTCCTCAACTTGATAAGCAGTAGTCGAATAATAATCATCACCTTCATAGTTAACGATATTAACATAATCAAAGAAGTTATCCATCATATACAGAAACTCTACATTCTCGATCAATACTTGTGTATCCATAGATGAAGAAAGAGTTTGTGGAGCAATATGTGCAACCTCAAAACATATTTCATCAATATGAGGAGATTGAGCGTTAATAATAAGGTTTGCATATAGGTTTTGAGTATCTTCATCTAATCGTCGAAAATTATCACGTAAATCTGATTTCAACCAATCCGGAGCAATGCCAACTGCAGTTTCTGCATCATCTGTAAGATTATCCGGAGGTAAAATTGGATTAAGAAAGTTAGTTGCAGATTGAAGCGTTACGTAACATTTTTCCCCTTGAGGTAGAAGCTTGATAAAAGTAACTGAATCTATCAAGCTCCATTCCGCAAAAACGGAAGTTGAGATAAATACAAAAGCAATAATTAATACAACAATTATAAAATATTTTTTCATTTTTTTTTCTCCTTTTTCCTTGGATAAACGAATTAATATCTATTACTATTTCAATAAGATCATTTTCTATTTCCAAATTGTAATATTTTGCATAAAATATGGAAAAATATTGCTGATTTCATATTTTTTCACATCAATTATGTTTAAAATATTTCTTATTTCATTTGGTTGGTAAGAAGCCCTGATAGATTTATAAAATCCGTTATCCTTTTTAATCCAATATAACCACCAAACTCTTTTCAAATCATATATTAATAGTACTCCATCTTCTTTCACATATTGCAGAATTTTTTTTATCGCTTTCTCGGGATTTTTCCAATGATGCAAAGAAAACGTGGAATAAACCAAATCAAATTTTCCTAAATTTCCGGATAATTCATCGTCTTCAATATTTCCTTCAATGAAGCTGATCTGAGTTTCTACAGATTCCTTTTTGATGTATTCATTTGCGACAGTTATCATATCAGCAGAAATTTCAATTGCTGTAATGTCTATATCTTTATTGCGTTTTGCAATCATTGCTGCCAAGGTACCGGAGCCTGCACCAATTTCCAAATAATTTCCTTTTATATTCAGTTTATCTATTTTTTTTAGGAATCCACGAAATCTCATTTTTGATGATTTTTCACTTTCTTCTGCATATTTACGGGCATTTTCCATACCAGTAAAAACCTCATTTTGATAACTCTCAATAATTCTTTCTAACAATTTTCAATTCTCCCAGAAATATTAATCCATATTAAACCTATTTTATTTCAATTTTTGCGTTTTCCAATTGGATCTGCCATTCAACAGCACCTTTCACACAACCGCCAATTGAAACATTTTCACCCCATCTGATAGTAAAAACACTTATTGATTTGCTTTTATAAAGCAGATCAATACTATTCTCATCCATATTGTAGTTTGTTCCTATGCTGATTACCGAGACATTACGTGCATCAGAACCACCTTCATGAATTGCTTTTGTAATTAATTCTTCGTTTGTTTCAGCTTGATAGGTTACGATTTTATTATTAACTATTTTAAGTATTGGATTTTGAATTCTTTTACCATAAAGATACCCTGCTTTTGCAGAAATGATACCATTAAAACTTTTCTCTTTAGGAATAAGTAAAACTTCTCCGCCGGGAATGAATATAAGTGAACACTGATGAGGAAGATCTGTGAAGGAACCGTAATCACATAAAACTTTTTGGATCTCGAATATAAAATCACAACCTTTATCATTTTGAATCCTGATTATCTTTGAATTAAGATATTGCTTTGATGCTTTTTGAGTTTCCTTGGCAAGTTTACTATAATCTATATCAAGTGATTTCCAAAAGTTAATCTCAGAGAGAATATTCTCTTCGGTAAGTTTATCATTCATTAAACCCTCCATCATAGCAACACGGATGTTATTTTTTTGGATTATTTCTCTGCTTTTCGCAAAAGCTTTCCGTTGGATCTTTTTCTTTTCAGGGTCATCCAGTGGGATAAATCTTGATTCTCCATTGAGATAGAGATAAACATCCGTATTTGTCAGAGCTCTATTGAACTTTTCAAAATCCCAACTATAAGTAGCAAGTGAGAATAAATTATGTTTTGCCTCTAACATTTCTTTATCTCTGAACATCAAAGTTGTTTCGATTTGTCTTTTAGAAGCTTCTACCAAGATTTTTTTTACAAGATGTAAATTATATTCACCACTAACAATTAGAAGTTTTTCTTTTGCTTGCATTTTTAAGGAATTTTCTAACAGATTTGCCGCTATCTTGCTCAAATCAATGTTATGTGATTCTAATATCTGATTTATCAGAGTTCGATTGTTTTCATTTTTCTCACCATTATTATTACTTAGTGAAAAATCTAAAATATAGTTTTTTGCTTTAGCTCTATAATATACATCTTTATTATTCCCAATATCAATTATCTTTATTAGATTAGCATTAAGAAGTGTTTTCAGATTATAATGTATTTTTTGCTTGCTTAGTCCAAATATCTTTGACAATTGTTGTCCAGTCGCCGGATTTAGGATCAGTTCATTAATTATTCGTGTTTTAAGTTCTGAATTAATCGCTTTCATTTGAGAGAGTTTGTTTACAATGAATACATTTTCAATCATATTAGATCCTTATCTTGATTTTAGTCAAAAAAAGATAGACCAAAAATATATGTCAAACCATTTTTAATTATATATAAAAAACGCTTTGATTACTCGAAGAGTTATGAAAATTTGATTTTTAAGTATTTATTTCATTAAAATCATTTTCTTGGTTTCAGAAAAGCTATTTTTCACTTTCAATTTATAGAAATAAATTCCTGAAGAGACTCTTTTACTATTATCATCTTGACCATTCCAAAGTGTTTCAGTTCTACCGTGATCCAAATAACAATCGAATAGAGTTTTTACCTTCTGACCTTTGATGTTGTAGATATCCAGTTTCACCTGCCCAGATTCCGGCAGATCGAAAACTATTTTAGTTTCTGGATTGAAGGGATTGGGATAATTTGTTAATTGGTAATCGGTCACTGGTAATTGGTCATTGGTAATTCCAACAGGATATTCATCTGCATCAAACTCATAGCAGCCCATATCTATTATTGCAGTTCCGTTATTGTCTCCATCCCAAACACGGTAATTGTGTAAAAGATCCCACGGTGGCAGGAAAAAACCTGTTGTATCGGGTGTGCCTGTATCTATGCAGGGAGACAACTCTGTTAGTTGATATGGATCATTACCAGAAAACAGAAATAATGGATCTTCGTTAATATTACCTTCCAACCAGTTTATAATAGCCTGGTTAGGTGGATTACCCGGATAGATCGCAGATTCTCCACCTTCGATATCGCAATATTCAACATTTAATATAGAAGGAAGAGTAGGATAATTACCAGTATTTATCTCATATTCGTAATCAGATTCATTATTATAAAGAATGTTATTACGAAACTCAATTTCACCAAATATCCCAAGTGGGCAAATATATGAAGTATTCTGTGTAAATGTACAGTTATTTACTTCTACTGAACCAGGACTACTTATATAAGCAATATAACTTCCATTTATTGTAGAGTTATTAACAAATGAACAATTACTAACCTTGATGTCTGGAAAGCAATTCTGTTGAGCAGAAATCTGGATTGTATAATATTCTTCATATTGAAATGGAGGAATATCCGAATTGGAAAAAACACAATTTTCTAATTCTAAATAATCATCTACATGGCAATAAAAGTTAGCCACCCATTGATCAGGTCCAATTGAATCATTGTTATCAAAAACACTATTCTTTATTATTACATTTCCTCCATCAAACCAAAATCCAGAACATCTCTCAGAAACATTATTCTGGATTGTAAGATTATCAAAAATGATGTCATAGCTACGATATATGTTAATTGAACCATGATTAACGTTACAGTTTTCAATTACTATGTTCTTAAATAAAATACTATCTGAATGTGCTGCATGAATTGAGAAATAACTATTTTGTCCTAAAGTTCGAAAAGTAAAGTTTTCTAATGAATTGTACCCTTTATTATGTCTCATAGTATATGTGGTTTCGCTGTAATCATTATTAAGTACAGTTGTGTTCATATTCTCACCGAAAAGACTTACATATTTCTTTGCAGAAAAAGGGTAGATCTGATCATTAAATTCTCGTGAATAGATACCAGCAGAAACATATACTGTTTTTGGATTTAGACTGTCCGATTCAATTTTCTGAAGTGCTAATGCAATAGTTTTCATTGGTTCATCAGGATTCAATCCACTATTATCATCATCTCCATTAGAAGAGACATATAGATCATGATTTATCCTTTCCAGATAATGATTTTGCGGTTCAATAATTATAACACCTGTACTTGTGATACTACGTTGATATATAGCAAAATAATCAAATTGATCTTGAACGGTGAATGTATCAACTATTACATTGATATCGTTCACTGCATCACTGGCTAGTATATCAAGAGCTTGACCTGCAAAATTATTATAAATACTACACAAATTTACCGGATCAAACATAATATTAGATTCATCAAGTACGTTTAAACCACCACCATTACAAGCATAGTTATTATATATACTCACACCGGATAATGTTATATCTGAATTATCTATATAAATTCCACCTCCATAAACTGCATAATTATTAAATATATTACAGTTAACTAAACTAGCATTTATCGGAACTGTTTGGAATGCTGTCTTGATAAGGATACCACCACCTAATTTATCAATATCACCATAAGTTATATTCCCTAATCCATTTGTTATAGAAAATCCCCTGACAACAGTACCGAATTCATTACTTTCTAAAATTATGCATGAACCTTGTTGATTGCCGTCAATTATTGTAGTTGATATATAAGATTCATTTCCTGTAATCAGTTCAAGACTAGCGAGTATAATGTTTTTTCCATTGAAGTTTATGTTTTCAAAATACCTGCCGGGATAAACCAGAACTGTATCGCTATGAGCAGATGCATTGATCCCTTCCTGAATGGTTGTGAAGTTGCCTGTGCCGTCTTGTTTGATGTGCCAGATAGTAGAATTTAGCAGCGAACAAAACAAATATAACAAACAAAAGAGATAAACTTTTAATTTCATAATTACCTCACCTCACCCTAAATCCCTCTCCATTGAGGAGAGGGACTTTTTGGATGAGACAAACATCAGTTTAACCATTGCGAAGGTCAAGGAAAACAGAATGCTCGAAAACCATTCGCAAGGTTACTTAAGAAGCAACATTTTTTTATTCAATGTTTTTTCACCTGTTGATAACCTGTAAAAATAAACACCGCTGGCAACTTGTTTTTTGTTGTTATCAGTTCCATCCCAGACTGCTTGATAATATCCGGAATCTTTGATTTCCTTAACAAGAGTTTTTACTTTCTGACCTTTAATGTTGTAGACTGAAAGCGTCACAAAATCGGAATTTTGTGTTACAGAGAAAGAAATTGTGGTGGTTGGGTTAAAGGGATTTGGATAATTTTGATAAAGTTGAGATCTTGTTGGAGTAACTATTGAATTATCTTCAACAGAAACAGGATTCCACGCAAATGCATTTGGTCCCCCGTATGCTCCCATATCATTCGTTATTGTTCCTCTTGCCGGATACAAAGCATAACCTGGATTTTCGGGATCTTCAGGATCATAATAAATTGCTGAAGGATATCCCATATCTATGCAGGGAGAATCTTCTTGTAGCGCATAGGGGAATTCACCAGTTCCAATAAATAGTGGATCTTCCCACATATTATTAGGACCTCCAAATCCATAATTAGTATTAGAATATGAAATAATAGTTACTGATGCTGATCCTCCAATATCATAAGGTGGGTTATTCCAAAAAATAGCGTTGCGTAAAGTTAGATATGTATGATAATCATTATGAACATAAATACCACCACCGGAACTATGAGCATAATTATCGGCAAAAGTTATATTTTTTGCATAAACATCATACTGATCATCGCAGTATATCCCTCCGCCAGAGCCATCACTTGTATTATTCGTAATAATAACATTCTCCATGTAAAGTTCGCTATAAAGAATGCAATATATACCTGCACCGTTTCCTTCCGATGAGTTATTATCAATTATTGTATTTAACATTGTAATGTTAGATCGAACACAACCAATTCCAGCACCATACCCGGTAGATGTTGAATTAGCAGAATTATTAGAAATTACTACATTCTGTAAAATAGGGTCGGAAGAACTACAAAAAAGTCCTCCATAATTTGAAGCTGTATTGTTGGAAATGGAAATATTTTCTAAAATTGCATTGGAGTCTTCTTGTAAACATATTCCACCACCTCCAGCATCAGTCTGATTGTTTATAACTTCTAAGTTTTTTAAAGAAGGAGAAGAATTATTACAATATATTCCACCACCAAGTTGACCATGATTTTCTGTTATTAATAAATTTTCCAATTGCGGAGTAGAATTATCAAACAAACAAATTCCACCTCCATCATCTCCATTGCCATTCGTAATAGTTAAATCTTCTATAGAAAAGTTAATATCATCAGAACAATAAATAAGATTGCTCAAATTTTCACCATCTAAAATAGTAATGCCTTGTCCTTCTCCACAGATAGAAATATTGTCTCTGCAACTTAATGGAAATACTTCTCCGGTTTGCGATGAGGAAAAATTTCCTTCTGATAAATGTATGGTCAGTGTGTTTAAACTATCGCCAAAGATTTTTAGTAAAGCATAAGAGATTGTTTTAAATGGATCATCTACTGATATTCCGCTGTTCTCATCAGAACCGTTTGGGTTTACATATATATCTTGATTGATCTGCTCAATTTTGTAATTAAGAATATCGAAAGTAAAATTCTCGACTGGAGAAGCGAAATAGTCATCCACTTGAGTTACAGTAAAAGTATCAACGATTACAAACAAAGGATCTTCTGAAAATAGATCATTTCCATCTTTCCTGGCTAAATTTAGGAAAATATTACAGCGATCAATATTACTAAATATTGGAGTTGAATTTAAATCGCATGCAATACCGCCGCCCAGAGAAAAAGAAGAATTTTCAGCAATAGTTACATTTTGTAAAATAGGATTGCTGTATAAATGACATTTTATACCACCTCCATCAGAAGTAGCTGTATTACCAATTATGTTTACATTTTGTAGATTTGGATTAGAATAAATGTAGCATGAAATCCCACCTCCTCCACCTGAAGTTGAATTACCAAGCAAATTCACATTATTCAAAACAGGATTTGAAAATTTTCGACAGCTAATCCCACCACCATGCTGAGTGCTGTGGTTATTAATTATGTCTACATTTAACAGTGTCGGATTTGAATAATCGTAACAAGAAATTCCTCCACCAGAGTAAGCATCATTTCCGGATATTGTTAAGTTCTCTAAAGTTGGACTGGAATTAGTACAATATATTCCACCACCTCTATAACCAGATCCATTTCTTATGGTCATATTTTGCATGTGTGCGTCTGATACATAGTTAAAAGTAAAAACATTGTTTATGTTTTCAGCATCAACAAAGGTATCTTCTTCTGTGCTTCCAATTAATGAAACATTATTACTCCACATAATTGGAAATATCTCTCCATTCGTTGTTGTGCTGTATACTCCCGGCAGAAGATGGATTGTATTATGATTTAAGCTATCTGCAAAAATCTTTGATAATGCATATTGAATAGTTTTAAGGGGTTCATCAGCTGAAATTCCACTGTTAGAATTATCTCCATTTACCGAAACAAAAAGATCTGCATTTATAAGAGGATTTCCAATTTCATGCAGAATATCAAAATTGAAGTTACCTATTGGTGAAGCATAATAATCAGTTGGAATTAATATGGTAAATGTATCTACAATTACATCGCAATCATAGGCAAAAATGTCTACACCGTATCCTCGCGTATTATTACTGCTTGTATTTGAATAAATACTGCACCTGTTAATCGGGTCAAAACTCAAAGTGGAATAAATGTTACTGCTATAGATCCCTCCACCATAAGAAGATGAATTATTTCGAATTGTCACATTTTCCAGTGTAATGTTACAATAATTGTTATTGTAGATCCCACCTCCAGCTTCGATTGATGTATTATTGAAAATGGTAGAATTATTTATGATTACATCACAGTATTCGGTACTGTAAATTCCACCACCATTCTGATCTGAAGTATTATCAAAAATTTGTACGTTATTTAATACAGCATTGCTATGTTTCCAGAGATAAAGAGCTCCACCATCAAATCCAGCAGAATTATTCTTAATAATACAATTTTCTATTAAAGGACTACCCCATTCTAAGTACATTCCACCACCGTAAAAATTTGCTACATTTTCGGTAATTATTAAATTTCGAAACTGTGTACTGGATCCAAAAGAATTAATCCCTCCACCATTATAGCTATAACCGTTTGTAATTGTAAATCCACATAAAACAGATGTTGAATCTATCATTCCATAATAGCTGAATACTTGACCTTCATGATTTCCATCAATAATGGTCTGAGAAATATAGCTTGTATCTTGTGTTGTTAAGAATAATGATGAAATAGTTAAAGTTTTCTCACTAATGTGAACATTTTCTAAGTATATCCCTGGTTGAACAAGAACAGTATCCAAATTTGTTGCCTCATTTATTCCATCTTGTATTGTAGGTTGATCTGCCGGTACATTGATTATCGTTGCATTAACAAAAGTTAAGAATAATATAAATGAAATAGTAAATATTTGTCTCATAAAATCTCCAATAGACTATTAATTATCAATTCTCTGTTCGCTTTTAAAAAGCTGCTTTTAATGCATTTGAGTCAAGTTAAAAAAATATTAGGTATGATTATCTATAATATATAATTAAATAAATATAACAAAAATCCTAATAAGTACTCAAAAAAAACTTGACGTACCCCGGAAATATCTCACGTTTGACCCAGAAGTTCTCATAAATTCTCATTTTTACTCAAAATGGGTTTTGCAGAATAGAGTGTTTTTGTTAGCTTGATGAATCTTACACATTGTTATCAGGGAGGATCTCCGCTTATAATGGGATTCTTCGTCGAATGCCTATGTAAGTTCGTCCTCAGAAAGACAATTTTTTTTTGTATTTTGCAAAATCTTATTCTCAACGATAAGGAGGTTGTGATGTCGGGTGAATTCTTAGGTACATTCAGGAACTCGGTAAATAAACTTAAATGGATCACTATTCCTGCTGTTTTCAAGAAGAAATTCAACCCGCAGGTAAAGCAAACAATTGTGATCACACTGGGTCCGAATGGAAATATTGCAATCTATCCTCTTGATAACTGGAATGAAAAAATAGATAAGTTAAAGGAAGGTTCCGAGCGTGATAAGCAGTTGCTTTCTAACCTGCGCACGTTTGCTTCTTCCGAACAAAAAATGGAAAAGAATGGCAGAATTAAAATTGGTTCTGAACTTTTAGAGATCGCCAATATTAAGGATAAGGTGATCATTAAGGGTACCGGGAATTATATTTCTGTTTGGAGTCCCCAGAATTACGAGCAATTCCGTCAGAAACGTTTGGAAGAGCACAAGAAACAATTTAATTCTATGGATTATCAATAATGAGAGAATACCACGTTCCGGTATTATTAACTGAATGCCTTGATGCATTGGATCTGCAGGATGGAAAAATCTATGTAGATGCTACCTTTGGTGGTGGTGGACATTCTTGCGG
>JAYEKK010000042.1:0-5045 GCA_034660955.1 Candidatus Cloacimonadota bacterium
CGAAACGATAACCTATTTCGCTAGATTGTATGATGTCCCTGAAAACAAGATCGATACTAGAATCAATGAAATGGCAGATCTCTTGGATATGCATGACTTCTTGGATAAAAAGATCGATTTTCTCTCAACCGGTATGAAACAGAAAGTTTCTATTGCTCGCTCGATAATTCACGATCCTCCAATAATGATCTTTGATGAACCAACTGCAGGATTAGACATTCTTACAGCAAAGAATATAATTTCCTTCATTCATAAATGTAAAGAAAATAGTAAATGTGTTCTCTTCTCAACTCATATTATGCGTGAAGCTGAACGAATTGCCGATAAAATTGTCATGATCCATCAGGGAAAGGTTCTTGCCCAAGGCAGTTGGGAAGATTTTAAAACAGATACAGGTCTAAATGATCTTGATGACATCTTCATTCACTATGTGAATAACATATGTGGGGAGGATGTATGAACTTAAAGAAAATCATCGTAATTTATAAAAAAGAGATGCTCGATCTTGTTAGAGATAGAAGAACAATCATTACTTCTTTCGTTCTTCCAATTTTACTTTATCCACTTTTAATGATCGGTTTTTCCTCAATGATGTCACGCCAGGAAATGAAACTTGAACAGCAGGAGATTGTTATATATCTCAATGATATGGTTCATGATGAAACTTCCCGTGAATTAATAGAATCACTTTCTCAAATCGAAAATCTTCAAATTATGGATGAAGCAATTTTTTATAATAAGGATACTTATCTTGATCTGCTTCAGGATAAATCCATTCAAGCTCTGGTAAACATAAAAGATAGTCTTTCAACTTTGGGTTATCGTATTTTTAACATTGAATATTTCTATGACGAAACTTCCGTAAAAAGCATAATGGCTTATAGAAAAATTAGGGATAATCTACACGAGCTGGAAGAAGTTTTAATAAGCAAAAGGTTAGAGAAAATAAAGATCAACAGTGAAATTTTAAATGCGGTTGAGATAAAAAAAGAAAACATCGCTCCACCCGAACAGATGGTAGGTTTTGTAGTTGGGAAGTTCCTGCCGTATCTGCTGATAGTTCTTACTATCAGCGGTGCTTCGGTTATTGCATCGGATCTTATTGCCGGTGAAAAAGAACGTGGAACACTTGAAACAATTCTTGTAAGTGCTGCCAAAAGAAATGAACTGGTTATTGGAAAATATCTCACGATCATCACAATTTCAATAATTACTGTTCTTTTAAATTTGCTGAGTATGTATCTATCCTTCCGACATATCTTTATGCAAGCGGGAGCAGGTATAGGTGAGTTCCAACTGCCAATTGGTAATTTTGCCTTGATATTGCTTTTGATGCTTCCATTGATCACGTTCTTCTCAGCAATTCTTCTTTCAATTTCAACTTATTCCAGAAATATAAAGGAAGCCCAGAGTTATCAAATGCCTTTGCTGATTGGTGCTATTATGCTCTCAATGGTAAGCTTCCTGCCGGGATTTGAATTGAATCTGGGATTTTCATTAATTCCAATTGTCAATTTTTCTTTGATGATGCGTGATATAATGCTAAATAATTTCCAATTAAATTATTTAATTATAGTTATAGGGTCCACACTGGTCCTCGATGTTATTACGGTTTATATCTCGATTAAATTATTTCATAGCGAAAATGTTCTATTCAGAACTGCCGAAGAGAAATCCTTGAAATTCTGGGGTAAGAGCAAGAAAGATGTTCTCAATTTACAATTTGTAATAGTCTATTTTGTTGTTATGATCATTGCACTTTATTATATCGGTGGAAGCTGGCAAATGAAAGATATGATGAATGGGTTAATTAAAACTCAATTATTACTAATTTTATTGCCGGTGTTAATGATAATGCGAATTTCTAAAACCGACATCAAATCTACATTTAGACTGAATAATACTAATCCGCTAAATTTCTTAATAGTGCTGATTGCGGCACTTCCACTTTTATTATTGTCAGGAATTTTAGGACAGCTCATTAATTATATCTTTCCTGTTTCAGAAGCATATCTGGAAGCTTTTCAGAATCTTGTTACCGTTCAGGAAAATGGACTGTGGTTTACAATATTCGTAGTTGGAGTTCTTCCTGGAATTTGTGAAGAAGTGATGTTTAGAGGATTCATATTAAGTGCCTTAAGAAAGAAAGGATTGTGGTATGGAATAATTCTTTCAGCTATTTTGTTTGGTGCATTTCACCTTGATCCATTCCGTTTTCTGCCAGTGACTCTTCTTGGAGTGTGGCTTGGTTATCTCGCAGTGAAAACTAATAGTTTGTATGTTCCAATTCTGGCACATTTTGCACAAAATTCTCTGGCAATCCTCATAACAAATTATGCAGAGAAATTTTCATTTATCAAACTTATAATCGTAGATGATGAAATATCATATTGGGTTGTTATTCCCGCAATTATTATTCTCTATTTCTCCATCAAAGGTATTTCCTCAATTAATCCGGTTTTTTTAGACCAAAATGAATAAATATTTTTCAACTATAATAAATAATTGTGATACCTTCGCCCCGAATGCTTTCGGGACGAATGGTTAATATGAAAAGCAAATGTTTCAGGGGTTTGCATTCCCAAGACAAACTTGGGAACGAGTAGATAACTACACTTTGTGTCACACTGAGCGGAGTCGAAGTGTAAAGCATAAATAATTGCGAATGGTGATAATGTATAAATATATCAACCATTAATTGGCAGAAAGAGTTCCAGCATCGTTTTGCTACGCAAAGCCGATGCATCATCCGCAAGGTTTCAGCAAATATTAAGGAGTAAATATGTGCGGTATAGTAGGATATATTGGTAATAGAAATGCAACACCCATCATCATTGAAGGGATCAAAAGATTGGAATATCGTGGTTACGATAGTTCTGGTATTGCAATTCTTAATGATGAGAACGAACTAAATATATTTAAAGAATCAGGGAAAATAGTTGAACTAGAAAGAGCTTTGCCGGCACCTGATAAAACCTTTGGAAAAGTTGGGATCGCTCATACAAGATGGGCAACCCATGGTGAGCCAAATAGAGTCAATGCACATCCCCATACCGGTTGTGAAGGAGCTATAGCTGTAGTACACAATGGTATTATCGAAAATTACATGAATCTACGTAACAAATTAGAATCAGAAGGTCACAAGTTTAGAAGTAATACCGATACTGAGGTTTTAGCTCATTTAATTGAACATTTCTTAAAATTAGAAGATGATTTCACGACGGCTGTTCAGGATGCGCTTAAATTGGTTGAAGGAACATATGGTATTGCAGTTGTTAGTAAAAAATATCCTAATAAAATAATTGCTGCCCGTAAGGGTAGTCCATTAATTTTAGGGATTGGGAATGATGAATTTTTTGTTACTTCAGATATTGCTGCAATAATTATTCACACCAAAAATGTTATCTATCTTGAAGATAATGAAGTTGTGACCATAACAAATGAAGATTATCAGATTACAAATTTACAGAATGAAAATATTGAAGCTGATATTTCTATTGTGGACTGGGATGTTTCCTCAATAGATAAAGGTGAGTACAAACATTTTATGCTCAAAGAGATCTTTGAACAACCTACTTCAATTTATAATGCATTTAGAGGACGGCTTTTTGAAAAGCTTTCAACTGTTAAATTAGGCGGTCTGAATATGAAAGGTGAGGAACTGCGCAAGGTCAAGATGCTGCAGATAATTGCCTGTGGAACTTCCTGGCATGCCGCGTTAATTGGAAAACACATTATTGAGAATTTGGCAAGGATTCCTGTAGAAGTTGAATATGCCAGTGAATATCGATATAGAAATCCGATCATTCCTGAAGATACGCTTGTTTTTGCTATTAGTCAGTCAGGTGAAACAGCAGATACTCTTGCCGGACTGAGAGAAGCACAGGCAAAAGGTGCTCGAGTTCTTGGTATTACAAATACAATTGGAAGCACAATTGCCCGTGAATCTGATGGTGGTGTATATATTCATGCAGGAGCTGAGATCGGTGTAGCTTCTACAAAAGCTTTTACATCACAGGTAACAATTCTTACAATTCTTGCTGTTTTATTGGGTAGGATGAAAGATCTTCAACCCACATTTGGAAAATCATTTATCAAAGAACTTGCTGCTATTCCAGGCAAAGTTGAATTGATACTACAGAAAAATGACGAAATAAGAAAAATCGCAGAAACATTAAAAGACTCTGCAAATGCACTCTATTTAGGAAGAGGAGTGAATTATCCTGTAGCCTTAGAAGGTGCACTCAAGCTAAAGGAAATTTCCTATATTCATGCAGAGGGTTACCCGGCAGCCGAGATGAAACATGGTCCAATCGCTTTGATAGATGAGAATATGCCGGTAATTGCTATTGCTCCCGATGATGCTATCTACAATAAGATCTTATCCAACCTGGAAGAGGTAAGAGCAAGGAATGGACGCATTATCTCCATTGCTACAGAAGGTGATGAAAAGATAAAAAAAATATCAGAAAGTGTGATCTATATTCCAAAAACTATCAGAACATTACAGCCCCTGCTTACTGTGATTCCACTTCAGCTTCTTGCGTACCATATAGCAGATCTACGTGGATTAGATGTAGACCAACCAAGGAATCTTGCTAAAAGTGTTACAGTCGAATAAACTTTAAGTTTTAGAAGTAATTATGAGCAGAGATATAAAAACTAAAGGGATAATAATCAAGAAGATCAACTTCCGTGAGACCAGTATTATTCTTGATGTTCTTACTCCTGAATATGGTGTTATCTCTGTAATGGCAAAAGGGATACGTAAACAAAAAAGCAAGAATACCGGATTGCTTGAAAATCTTAATGAACTTGAACTTAATCTTTACAAAAATCCAAATTCAGATTGGTATATTTACAAATCATCTCAAATAATTAATGCACACCTGTTTAATATTGATCTAAAAACAAGCATTTTAATGCAAGCCCCGGTTGAAGTGATCCGTCAGATCATGATTCCCGTTGAAGATTCACAGGCAATTTATAAGTTACTCGAAACCTATCTGGAATATATTAAAACGGTAAATAAAAATGGAATTGCG
>JAYEKK010000043.1:0-5029 GCA_034660955.1 Candidatus Cloacimonadota bacterium
TAACGACAAAATTGAAGCTGTAAAGAAATGCTTATTATTGAAATGAAAAGGATGCTGCTAACACACAGCTCCACAGCCAAGCAAGAAGAAAATATGAAAGAGCGTGGCAGCTGCCAAACATTATACACCATAAAAATACAAAGAGGAGAAGCTTATGATTAGTTCATTACGAATCATCTATTTCTAAATGGTTCATTTTCTAAGATTTAAAAAAACAAAAATGGAGGTTTTTTATGTTTTCAAAAAGCATTACGTTAGTTATAATCATAATGATAGTTTTCATTATGAGTTTAAGTACAGTTGCTTTGTATGCCGATTGTGATATGATGGCTTTGATAGCAAAAGAAGGATACACAATATCACAATTTGGTGATATAAGTGGATCATACGAGTATCCTTATGATTTCTTTCAATTTTTGATAAACCGTTCTACTAACATTGGTAAAAGAAATGATGATGGATATGGTGTTGTTTATTATCCTGTAGATGGTAGTTTCTTTTACAATCCTAATAATCTATATGATCCTGATAATCAAGCATGGTACAAAATAAGCCAAGATTTAAGTGGAAATTGGCATTATGGCTATAATGGTTGGACTTGGTATGGTGATCCTAATCATTATTGGTTAGATGATGAGCCATTAGACATTGCACGAGATTTAATATTGAATATTGGTTCGCAAGATTGTGAGGCTACTATTGTTTTAGGACATGATAGACAAGGTACAGGAGGTTCCGGTAATCATCCATTTAGACTTGAGTATAAAGGTCAGATGTTTACATTTATGCAAAATGGTGGTATTGAGGATGGAACAACCGGTAATCCTAATGAACCTATTATCAAAGAAATTCTGTTAGATGAATTAAATAATGCTAATTGGTTTGATGAGTATGATTCAAACTGGGAAGGAGACCAGAATGATGTTAGTTCCTGGATTGATAGTGAAATATTTTTTCATTGGATTATGAAAAATATTGATGATAAAAATGGTTGTATTATTGAAGGAATTCATCAAGCGGTTACAAGGACAGTGTTTGATGGTGATACTCCTGTTGATCTTGCTGAAGTATTCAGCGATCCTTATTGTACAAGATATGACTGGGTAAATTGTATAAATTTCGTTTTATCTGATGGGCATAACCTATATGTTTTCAAAAATGGTGAAGATTCACACCATACCCTTTATCTACAAACTGATTTAGATGGATTTTATTCAGTAAATACATTTATCTTACCGGCAAATAATACCGAATTAGATCAATTTGATTTTGTAAAAATATCAAGAGATGAAGACCCAATTGTTTATCAAGATTTTCTTAATATTGATGTCAAAACATTTAATTCAGGCATACAATGGGTTTCATTTCCATATCTAGATTTACTTGAAAACGAACAATACGAACAAGCCTATTACGAAGATGGTGATCCAGGTCTGTTACAAGAAACTTCAGGTGGTGATCCTACAATTACTGACTTCTTAAGAATTGATGGTAAAAGAAACGAAGAAATGTATATCAGATATGTTAATAATGTCTTCGAAGATCATCTTTTTGACAATATGCTTTTCCGTCACGAAGGTTATAAAATTGAAATTGACGAAGAAGCTGATCCAACTGTGTTGATTGTTGATGGAGAACGTTTAGGTTCTTATTCACTTGATATGCCGGACCTTGTAAACTTCTGGCTAGGATATTACATTCCATATCCACAAAATATTGAAGTTGCTTTTGGTGATGATTTTGTAGATGTTAATCGTGTTTGGGCAGAAGATTGGTATTATGATGCACATTATATTCAACGTGGTGATCCTAATCAATTAGCTTCCAATTCTACAAAAGGCAAAACAATGGAATATGGTAAAATGTATATTGTGCAGATGTATCGAGATGTAACAAACTTCTCTTGGAACGGATCAACTACAGTAGAAGAACCAACTAAAAAATCAGCACCGGAGAACTTTGATTATACCGAAAAATTGGATTATGAAGTTATAGATGTTGTTAGTATTCCATCAAATGTTACTGAAATTGGAGTTTTTGAAGATGATATTTGTGTTGGTGCAATTGCAGTTGAAGATTCTTGTGAACAGATCCTTGTCTATTCCGATAATGCTAATCGTGATCCGATTCCATTTAGCTTTGAGATTGTGACAGGGAGAGGATTATCAACTCCAATTAAAGATTATCTTGTTCTTAATCAGCTTACAGGTAAGTTTGAACCATCTGTAATTATTTCAGGACGACAAGGTTATTCTGCTATTAAGTTTGGAGAACAAGAAGAACCAGAAAACATAATTTCCAAACCAGTACTTAAAGGAAATTATCCTAATCCATTTAATCCAACAACAACAATATCATTCTCTCTGCCTAACGAACAAGAAATTGAACTTACTATCTTTAATATCAAAGGTCAGAAAGTTAAGACACTTTATTCAGGCACAGCAGATGTTGGTGAACATACTATAATCTGGGAAGGAAAAGACAATAACGATAAACAAGTTGGCTCAGGGATCTATTTCTATAAACTAGAAACAAATAACAAAGAACTAACTCGTAAAATGTTAATGATGAAATAAATTAAATCATTACTTACTTAGCCCCTCTCTTGGTTTAAGGGAGGGGTTTAGGTGAGTAAGTCCCCCTTTATAAGGGGGATTAAGGGGATTCCTTGAAATTCAATAAATATTTTCTTTTGTTCGTTTTTATTAGCATTTGTTCGTTGCTAAATTCCGTTATTTGGGAAATCAAACAAGATGGTACAGGCAATTTCACTACTATTCAGGAAGGTATAATCACTGCAACTGATTCAGACACTATTCTCGTTTATCCCGGAACATATTTTGAAAACATTGATTATCTTGAAAAATCACTTACAGTTGCTTCGCTTTATATTTTAACTCCCGAAGATTCGCTTATCAATCAAACCATTATTGATGGTAACCAACAATTCAGGTGTGTTACCATTGATGATTGTGAAGAAGCAACTATTTTAGGTTTTACAATTCAGAATGGTCTTGCTTATGGAGGTAACACACAAAGTCAATATGGTGGAGGTGTTTACTTAAGGAATACTTCAAATGCAGTAATCTCCAATTGTAGAATCAAAGATAATAAGGCTTATTCTGGTGGTGGTTTGCATATTAATCACGGAAATACAATATTAGAAAAAAATACAATTTCAAATAATTGGGGTGTTAGATTTGGTGGTGGAATAAGTGTTTATGGTAATGATACAATTCTTCAATTCAGTGAATTTAATCTAAATAATATATACCTAAATTACTCAAGTACCGGTTCTGATATAAGTATTACAGAAGTTGTTCCTCCAATGGATATTTATGTAGATACACTTACAGTTTCTGAACCAGATTATTTCTTTATAAATCCTTCTCATAAATATACTTTCTATGGTCTGCATTCAAAATTTGAACAAATTGATCAAGATTTGTATGTAGCACCAGATGGAAATAACAATAACAGTGGCTTAACAGAAAATGATCCTCTTCAAACCATTGCTTGGGCACAAACTCTAATCAAAAGAAATGATGAAAATCCAAACACCATTCATATTGATTCTGGAATATATTCACCTTCAATGAATAATCAAAAATATCCACTTAATATAAAACACGGTGTAAAATATATTGGAATTTCTTTTAATGAGACAATTCTTGATGCTGAGGGACAAACTCCTTTTATAAGATTTTTTTCATTTGAAAATTTATACCCTTCAGTAAACTTTCAAAATCTTACACTTATAAATGGTTATCAATTATCAGTTTCTTCAGCAGGTGCAATTGATATATATTATCAAGCGGACATAATTCTAAAAAATGTTAAAATTGATAATTGTTTTGGTTGGATTGGCTCGGCAATCCAAGCAAATGATGGATATTATGATTTCGATAATGTTGTGATCCAAAATAATTTTGGAGGTGATGCAATATCACTAGTCGCAAATTATCAAAATCAGAATCCTGTTTTGGATGTTAAAATAATTAATTCATTGATTCAGAATAATACTCCTGGCATTGAAGAAGGTAGTGGTGGTGGCATTAGTTTACACGGTCATACTAATATCGTTGGTGAATATTATGCAAAACTAATAAACTGTGAAATTAGTAGTAATCACGATAACTTTTATAATTCTCAAACAGGTCTAGGAGGATCATCAAGCATAACTGTTGATCGTAACTTGATTACAGATTTAGTCAATTGTACAATCGGCAATAATTCTCTCTCTTACAGTACTGGCTGTGTAATTAGTGTTATAGAAAATTCTGAGTTAAATATATATAATTCCATTATGTATAACAATGACGGATATTCATTCAACCTTTGGGAAAATGCTGTTGTAAATATAACAAATTCTTTAATTGAAGGTGGTGACGATAATGTGAACTATTATTACCCGCTTGCAATTGTTAATTGGTTAGACGGTAATTTAGACGAAAATCCGATGTTTGATAGCCTGGGAATTTATCCATTTGCTTTATTAGAAAATTCATCTTGCATTAATGCAGGAACTTTAGATTTACCAGCGGGTATTGAATTACCGGAATTTGACCTAGCAGGTAATCCACGCATTGTTAATGGTATGGTTGATATGGGAGCTTATGAGTATCAAGATTCTGTCTCAGTTCTTGAAGACATTATCACACCGATAACTCAAACACAATTATCCAATTATCCAAATCCGTTTAACCCTTCCACAACTATCAAACTTGATCTTGCAGAATCTGGTAAAATTGAACTAGCAATTTATAATATTAAAGGGCAGAAGGTAAAAACCTTACTTAATGCATATTCTACAAAAGGTCATTTTGAGATTTTTTGGAATGGAGTAGACAATAACAATAATAAATTAGCGAGTGGACAATATTTTATAAAGCTCAATGTGAATGGAAAAGAAAAAGCAGTTAGTAAATGCGTTTTGTTGAAATAAAGCTCAGAGAATATGGTGTATAACATAAGCACCCACATTCAGATTGAGAGAAAAGCAAGAAGAACGTGGCGTGCACGAACATTA
>JAYEKK010000044.1:0-18475 GCA_034660955.1 Candidatus Cloacimonadota bacterium
TGTATCCCCTGTAAACTCCCATGAGAATGATGAAAAATCTCCTGTTTCAAAATCTTCTGTCTCACTTTCATATAATTCAAAATCAAAAACCGTGCTTTGTTCATTTACAGCAATCTCTTCCAAAGCTGATGCGAAACCTTCTGCAGAGATCTGTATTTCATATGAGTCCTCGTAAACACAAAGGATTTCATATTCTCCATTTTCATTTGTTATAACCGGATCAATGGGAGTATTTAACAATTCTACTGTTGCATTTTCGATAGGATCAGAATTGAAAGCATTCAAAACTACACCACATATTGCAAATTGCGGGCTTCCTTCCAACTGAATATTTTGAATTACAATATCATTATCAAAGATTTGAACATTATGGACAGTTTGAGGGAAATACCCAAAGGCATTGAACTTTACGTCATAAGTACCAGGAAATAGCATACGATGATAATCTCCAATATCCGGGTCTGTAAAAACTTCTGAGTTGTTGATATCGTGACCTAATATTGTGATTTCTGCAAGAAGAGGCTCGACAGAAGTATTTGTTACAATACCACGAATACCATATAAACACTCTTCCATATAAAGAAGAAAAGACTGACGATTATATTCCCAATGTGCTATTAATTCATTTTCCGGTAATAAGGCTTCATTAGAAAGTTCCAGTGTCATTTCCCTGCAACGCATAAAATAATTCATATAATCCTGCCTTCCACCACTAATAGTATACCAGGCAAAACCATTTGTGATCCCATTGTTAAATTCATCCATATAACCTAATGGTGCATGTAGGTGAACTGTATCTGCATATGTATGACTAACCTCTTGCCACCATTCATCATCCGCCGTAAGCTGCGCCCATGTATCCCATGGATAATTCACTACTTCTGCGCCGCTGTGAAGATTTGATGAGAGTACAAAAGTGCGTTCATCAGCAAAATCCATCATGATGATATTTTCAGGTTGATATTCATTTCCATCGGGATGTGGTCCATCTTCCGGATCAGGAAAATTCCTATTCAAGTCAATACTGTTTGCATTATTTCTTGTTGCATCCCATACAGTGTTGTTCCCACCTGCATAAGTTCCGTCAGGATTTGCGAGGGGATTTATATGGATTTCAATATTATCAACAATATTTGTGATACGATCGTTCGTACCGTAATTTTCTGTTAAGTAGTCGATAAGATGAAGCAGCATTATAAATGTAACAAGTTCATTTCCATGCATTTGTCCGGTATAGAAAAATTCCGGTTCATTCTCTTCAACATCAGGGTTATCGGAAATTTTAGCAACGAGTATATCACGCCCTTCTACAGATTGCCCAAGATTAGTTACAGTGCAAATATCAGGATGATCAACAGCAAATTGGTTCATTAGATCAACATAGATTTCGTAAGTTGGATAATTATCCCAATTTTGCATTTCTTCTTTGCTGTTTGCCATAACAGATTCCCATGATTTCTGAAAGGGTTTTATAAGTGAATAGCTATAACCTAATTGATTAAAATTGGACAATTCTCTTTGATTGGCATAGGCATATACTGTGTTATCAATTATATTATCTATCGATATCATGCTTGATATTTTATTAATTTCTTCTTTTGAATTTATCTGAAATTTAAAATATATTTCATTACTTTTAGCATGAAGTGGAATCAGCAACAAAAGTAAAGAAACAACAATACCGACCTTTTTCAACATTAATGCTCCGCTATTTTAAAAGAATTATTTTCTTAATGCTGGTATAATCATTCTCTTCATCTGAAGCATCGAAATGAGAAAAATAAATACCGGTAGAAACTTTCTTGCCATGGTTATCTGTTCCATCCCATATAACCTGATGAATACCTTCAGACTGTCTTTCATTAATTAAGGTTCTGATCTTCTGACCTTTGATATTGTATAGTGTTAATGCAACTTTAGATTCACTACCCAGGCTATAACTAAAGGTAGTGGTTGGATTAAACGGATTAGGATAATTGCCATTGAATTTTATATTTGCCGGTACTCCGTTTTCATTTGGAATAACTGCCACAGAAGTTACAGGAAATGTAATTTCGTCTATCCAACTACAATCTTGATATGATGATACACCGCCATCTTTATAATATTCCCATTTAAAAGTATGGAATCCGGATTCAACATTAAATAACTCAAATTCCCAATTTCCATTTCCACTCCAGCTATCTTGTAGTGTATTATCAATGTAAAAACGCAGGTAATCATAATTGGTCTCTGAAGAAACTTTCTGGTAGAAAGATATTTCGCTATCTTCTTGAACGTAAAGAGAGATAGAAAGTGAAGATGTTTGATCATTATAAATCGTACCCGATTTTGCTGAGTAGCTTCCTGAGAATACAGTTACATCATCAATTATCCAATTATTATTCCCAGAAAAACTCCAACTACTGGCAAATTCTCCATTTTCAAAAGTACCATCCGGCATTGCAAATAATTCAAAATTTATTACATTATTGGAAGCAGTTACAAAATGTTGTTCGAGAATTCCGGCATGAGCAGAACTGTAAACAGCTATATTATAGTTGAATTCGTAAATATCTTCTATCGTGTATTCACCACTTTCATTCGTTATTACAGGGGAAATCCCAAAATCTTGAATTGCTACCGTAGCGTTTGCAACAGGTTCAGCAGTATCACCATCCAAAACTATACCTGATAGAGTTATTGTATCACTGGAAGGAATTAATTCAATATCAAGTGATGTAACATCATCATTGATCACAATATCTTCAAATGTTTGTGAGTCATAACCATAAGCTGAAAAAGTAACATCATAAGAACCATTTGTGAGAAGGCGATAATACCTTCCAAATTCTTCATCACTAGTATATGGTTCACGGTAAACTCCCGTATCATCTATACCTTCAATAAAGATCACGGCTTCTATTGGTTCATCTGTATCCACATTGGTGATAAGTCCGGTTAACATAGAACCATTTACTCGATCAAGGAGGATCATTGCTGCCTCAATATTATCTTCACAAATACCTTCTACTTGTCCGGCAGGTGGAATGAATTCTGTAGCCAATTCAATCGTGAAGCTAAAAATACCATGAGTTCCATATGAATAATCATCTGTTGTGCCGGTACAGGGATAGAGATCCCATGCTGCCTGAGGAGTATAATGACCTCCACCTTGAGCCGGAATAGTAACAGCCATATCAACTGCAAGATCCTCCAGAGCCGCTTGATCCGGAGCAACTACACCATAGGCATAACCATAGGGATAAAGCACTAGTTCACTATAACTATGATAGCTGATCCCTGCAACAAAATGATGGTTTTCAACCAAGGTCTCAATTGCTTGAGTTTCTGGTTCGGAAAAGGAAGATGTTCCCTGATATGTATCACTAGTCCAACTTGTGCTGGCTCCACCCCATTCCCATCCATAATTTCTATTTGGATCAACACCATCCTGCGGAGAATAGCCTGTTACATCTATTTGCCCATTTTCATTATTATCACATATATTTTTACGCCACATTGTATAAATTTCATCTGTTACAATTTTATGTCCATTAGGATTCACAAGTGGTACGAACCAAATCTGTGTATTGTCAACATTATCGGTTATTTCAGGATCAGTACCGTAGTTATCAATTATGTGATTTAAAATAGTCATATTCACTTCCAAACTTATCGGTTCACGAGCATGATGCTCTGATAGATAATAAATAGATGGCTCATCTTCTTCTGTTTCTACATTATCAGAAACTTTCATTGCCCAAATTTCATGATAATAATCATCATAATTAGAATTCCCAGCATCAGAATAATGTTTACCGCGACTATCTCCAATATCATAAAGTTTACAAATATCTGGATTATCTTGTTCTATTTGTTGTAGTTCTGCAAGCATCTCTTCATAATTTATGTATCCGTCAAGATCTGTTAGACCTTTCAAATTACTTTTCATCTGTTTTTCAGTTTGTGTAATGACCACATCATAACCTTGTTTAAGTAACTCTTGATATTTGAGTTCAGTTACAACAATATCCAGAAATTCACCTGGTTTGTAGGCTGCAACATCATATTTATCTTCTGTAAATGTGTTCACAATTTGTGAAGTTGGATTATCAAATCTAATTACAAAGCTGCCATCTGCAACTAAAGCAGAAGCAAAAAGAACTATTAATATCAATAAAAATAATTTAATTCTCATAATATAATCTCCTATTTATTAATTATATTATTTATTGCAATTAATGTTCCAAATCTCAATTGCTAATCACTTATATAAATAAAAAAAACTGCCGGTAATTTCGGCAGTTTTATAGAGTAAAGTCAAGTATAAACCCCTCTTAATCTCCCCTTACAAAGGGGAGTAATTCTGATCCCCCTTAAAAGGGGGAATTAAAGGGGGTTTGCAGTTTTACACCATTTGAAGTTTAATCTTACACTAACAAATTAGAATATCATTTTTTGAAATTATTTCTTTTCTAACAACTCTTTCAATTCCGATTTTAACTTTATAATTTCTTCATCGGTAATTTCTTCTTCAGGATCGGAAGAATAGTAAGAGAGTCCCTTATTCAAAGATTTCAAAGCTTCTTTGTATTTTCTCATATCTTTTTGGATATGAGCAAGCTGAATATAAGCATCAAAATGATCTTCCCTTGTTTCGATTGCCATCAAAGTTGCTGTTTCTGCCTCTGCGAGTTTGTTCTGTTTCATCAGCACTTCACCTTTATGACGCCAAGGACAAGACCATTTAGGGACATCTTCATTAATTTTATCATAGATTGCAATTGATTCATCCAATCTACCTAATTCTAATAATAAATTGGCGTATGAAAATTTTGTGCGTGTAGTTAATGAATCATAATGTTCTTCTAAGACTTTAATCTCTTTGTTCATTTGCATATTATACAAATATGCCAGCATCAAATTAGCTGTATAAGTTGAATCGATTTGTGCTTGATAGCTGCCTGCCGCTTTCAGAAAATTCTCATAAGTTGGATTTTCCCGATATTCATTGAATTCAGTATAATCGTGCTGTCCCGCAAAACAAATTGTAACTAAAACGATGAATAATAGTATTAATAATTTCTTCATTTATCTCTCCTAAGTTTCATTGAACTAAAAAATATTGGACATTATTAAGTGTCAAAATATTTTTGCTTTGTGTGCGCCCGTGGCTCAATTGGATAGAGCATCTGACTTCGGATCAGAGGGTTAGGGGTTCGAGTCCTCTCGGGCGTGCCACTTTTTTTGCAACGAACAAAAACGAACAACGGATTGTAATAATTATTATAAAAATTATCGAGAATAGTATTTCTGTTTTAAATTACATATTGTAAATTAGAAAACAATCTCAGATTAATACTGATAGATTGTTCGAGAGGAGAAGCTGCAGGAATTGCACGAGATTCTTCCGGAGAAAGGATATAGGATACGTCAGAATGACATTTTATTCTAGTTTTTATTGCACACTTTATGCAGTCTACTTTTGTTTGTTTTGTTGGTTTTTGTTCGCTGTTAATATTCTTTCTGTAGGAATGAAAGAGTTTAATATATACTATACAATCTTAGATATAGTCCTAATAAAGTATCTCCAGCAAGAATGTAAGCATAAGCTCCAACGATAAGAAAAGGACCAAATGGAAATTGCTTTTTTCGATCATGTTTTAAAATTAACAGCACAACAATAGCGATCAATGATGAGAATAGAACTGTGAAAAGTGTCCCTTCAACTCCAAGAAAGGCACCAATTGCTGCTATTAGTTTGATATCACCACCGCCAAGACTATCTTTTCCTGTAACTTTCTGGAAGAGAAAAGCAGTAAACAAGAATATAATAAAACCTGATAAAGCTCCAATACCGGCAGACATCCAACTAATATCAGTTTTTGGTAATAATGAGAAGAGCAAACCAATCGCAATAAGTGGAAGCGACAATTTGTCCGGTATTATATAATGATATAGATCGATAAAAAATATAATCAATCCAAACGAAATAAAAATTGCATATTTAAAAAAAACTATCGAGATTTCTGCATCCTGACTTGCAAAAAGAAGCATAAGTAAAATGGGCGTTAATAATTCCACAAGCAAATAGTGTATATTGATCTTCGTTCCACAATATGCACATTTACCTCTTAGTAAAATATAACTTATGATCGGAATATTGTGATATGGTTTTATTTTTGTTTTACAGGTAGGACAGAATGAATCGGGGAAAATAACTGATTTTTTATTTGGAATTCTGGATATACATACATTGAAGAAGCTTCCAAAAACTGCTCCGAATATAAATATTATTAGATAGAACATAATAAAAATGCCCGGTTACCCGGGCATTAAGTTTTTTTATTTCATTCCCGAACTGATTGCAAGTCCGAGTTTGAATATTGGTAGATAAATGATAATAATGATATATCCTACCAACCCTGCCATAATTATGATCATCATAGGCTCAATAAGTGATGTAAGCCTTTCTACAACTGAATCAACAAGTTTTTGATGGAATTCGGCTGCTTTTTTCAGCAGACTATCCATTTCACCTGTTTCTTCACCTGTAGAAATAAGCTGAAGAAGAGTTGAAGGGAATACTTTTGTCTTTTTAAAAGCCCCTGCAACTGTATAGCCTTCTTTCACTAAACCTCTAGCTTGTTTACAAGCCTTTTCTATAACTGCATTCTGAACAACTTTTTCAACTAGTTCCATGGTATCCATAATTGGAACACCGGCATACATCAAAATACTAAATGTCCTGGCAAATTTGCTCATAATGGAGTTTTCTAATAAATATCCAATTACCGGAAACTTAAGTATAATAGTGTCAATGATCATGTGCCCTCTTTCTGAAAGATAGAACAGGAAAAAAGCCATTAAAAATGCTAATAGAGCCAAGCCCGTAAAGAAAACATTCTCTCGTACAATTTTACTGATCGCAATAGCTGCCATAGTTGGAGCTGGAAGATCTGCACCAAAACTTTCATAAACTCCCGCAAACATTGGAATAATGAAATAGAATAAGCCCCATACTACAAATGCAAGAAAAACAAGAATAAATATTGGATATGAAAGAGCAGACCACACTTTTCGTCGCGTATCTTCAATTTTCTCCAAATATGTTGCAAGCTCATCAAGAACAGTATGAAGTGTACCGGAAACTTCACCGGCTTTTACCAGTGCAATATAGAGTGAGTTAAATACACCGGGGTGAAGTTCCATTGATTCTGATAAGCTATATCCTTTTTTAATGTCATTCGATAGTCTGAGTAGAACCTTTTGAAATCTTTTATTCTTTTCTTCCTTCGCCAGGTTTGTTAATGATTTCTCAATAGTTAAACCTGCAGAGAACATAGTAGCTAACTGGCGTGTAAAGAACACAAGAATTTTTAAACTTACACCAGTCCGAATTTTATAGAAGGTTAGCATTATTTTATCGAACATGGATAATTTTCCGCTGAATGCACCTTCTTTACCGGGCTTCACCGAAATTATAATGCTTCCTTCTTTTGTTAATTTATCAACAGCTTCATCCATAGAGGTAGCTTTTAATGTACCTTCTACACGAAGACCTTTTACATCCTTAATTATATATTGAAAAACTGCCATATTATTTCCTTATTAATTATCGATTTTATTCATCCAAAACGGTTAATTTTACAACTTCACTAATGGTTGTTAATCCTAGTTTCATTTTATCAATTCCACTTGCATGTAGAGAGTGCATCCCATTTCTAATAGCTGCTTCACGGATAACATCCTGGTTTTCTCCAGCAAAAATAAGCTTTCTGATTTCAGCATTAACTTCAATTAACTCAAAGATACCGGTTCTACCGGAAAATCCTGTGCTATCACAATGAACGCAACCCTTACCTTTCTTAAAATTGATCTCTTTTGCTTCTTCTTTTGAGATACCGGCTGCAACAAGTTCTGAATCCTTTGGGGTATAGTCTTCGATGCAATTCTTACAGATCTTACGAACCAACCGCTGAGCCATAACAAGATTCAAAGAAGATGCAACCAAATATGAAGGGATTCCAATATCAACAAGTCGGGTTATAGTTGAAGGAGCATCATTAGCGTGAAGTGTAGTAAATACAAGGTGACCAGTTAATGAGAATTTGATAGCAATATCAGCAGTTTCTTCGTCACGGATCTCACCAATAAGTACAATATCCGGGTCTTGACGAAGTACAGAACGGAGTGCTTTTCCAAACGTAAGTCCGATCTTCTCTTTAGCTTCGATCTGAGTTATCCCATCTAATCTGTATTCCACAGGGTCTTCAACGGTTACAATGTTATTCTCGATATTTTTTATCTCTTTTAAAGCAGCATGAAGTGTAGTTGATTTACCACTACCAGTAGGACCGGAAACGATCATAATTCCATAAGGACGTTTAATCCATTTATGGAATACTTTCATATCATTTTCTGAAAAGCCAAGAGTAGTAAGATTAAAACCAAATTCTCCTTTGTCCAGAAGACGCATCACTACCTTTTCTCCGGTAACCGTAGGTGTAATGGAAACACGAACATCCACACTTTTCATAGATGTTTTAAGTGAGATATGACCATCCTGTGGTAATCTTCGTTCTGCAATATTCAGTTTTGACATTACTTTTATAAGTGAAACCATCCCGGTATGAAGCCCGATTGGTGGCGACATAACTTCACGCAGCGCACCATCTATCCTGAATCTCACACGTGTATTGTTTGTAAGAGGCTCTATATGAATATCAGTTGCATTTGATTTGATAGCTTCAGTAATAATTAGATTAATAAGTTTCACAACAGGTGCATCGGCATCAGCTTTGCTATCAATTGTGATCTCATTTTCATCTTCATCAACAGCTACAAATTCAAAACTACCTACAGCATCTTCCATTTGAGAAGATGTACGGATACCCTTATAATATTTTTCAAGAGTATCCGAAAGAGTAGAATCACCAATAAGCATTGGAAGTATATTCAATCCCAGAAGTTTTTGCAGACTATCCTGAATAACTATATTATCCGGATCTGTCATTGCAACTATCATTGTATTTTCTTGTTTACGCAGAGCAATAACTCTATTTTCTATTGCAAAAGGTTCAGGGATAAGTTTTACAACTTCAGAGTCCAGTTCAAGAAGTTCATCTTCTTTGATTATTTCATATTCAAGCTGAAGATGTAATGCATTTAGAAGATCCTTCTCAGAAATAAAACCGAGCTTTTGTAATGTCTCTCCGATCTTAAGACCAAAGTTCTTCTGTTTTTGCGCTGCTTCATTAACTTGTTGCTCATCTGCAACACCCTGATGAATTAACACTTCACCTAGCCTGGCAAATTGAGGATTAAAACTCATTTATTCTTCTCCCTTATCTTTTAATCAATGTATCTTCTTAAGATAATCGTAACCTGATTTGATGTTTGAGTTCCAAGGATCTGAGCAGTGATCGAACCGGTAGTTGTTCCTGGAGGAGCAGTTCCTGGTGGAGGGCATTCTTGATAATAGAATTCTACTTCCTTGTTCAATCTACCATGCTCACCATTTATAACACCCGTTAAACCTGTATAAGGATCTCCGGTATCTGGTGGGTATGGTTCTAATGGCTCACCTAGTGTTGTAGAGAACACAACGATCTGGTTATCTATCGGGTTATTCTGACCATCCATCACAGTAATCCTGATCTCTGTTGATTGGTATTCAGGGGAAGGATATGGTATTTGCCACCAGTCAATGTGAAGTGGAACTGCCGCAATATCTATTATAGGAAATTGAAGTGGAAGTATAAGCTCACCTTCAAAAATATCACCAAGACCAGTTTCAATTCTTACATTAACAACGTCATTTGTATGTGAACCATCATAAGTTAAATATGAGTATGCGACACCAGCCAAAGAATCACCCTGAGCATTTAGATTATTTACATAAGACGCAGCAACAACAGATGCCCATTCGGGTTCATCCGGAAGGGAAAAATATACAGCAGTACCTGCAGCAACGGGGTTACCTTCAATATCATTAAGAAGGGCTGAAATCTGCACTTTCCACATACCGCTTCCCATATCTAATCCGGAACTATGACCGGCAATAGCAAATTCTACTGTGTGAGTTAAACCGCTTGCAACTACAATATTAGATTTAGTTGAACTAATTATTCCACCCTCAAGAGTATATGTGAAAACTTTACATGTAACAATACCGGAATGCTCACCACTATTAATGTTCACGGAAGCTTTTCCTGCAATCGAGGTTGTACTGTCAATTAAACCAACATTATTAATGTTAGTTCCTTCCGGGGCATATAGCAATTCAAACCAAACAGTTTTTGGTTGATTGATCAATTGACCGGAACTATCATAAAGGCTTGCAACAAGTTCAAAAGTTTCCGTACCGCCTGTTCCCTGAACACTGATCTGAATCTGTTCGGAAATATCAAAGCCGATCGAACTTACATCTTGAGGTGGAACTCCATCAATGTAAATTTCAATTGTTTCAGAAATATTCCCAACAATAGCTTCAATAGTGGCATAACCAAATGCATTCCCATCATGAAACTGAACGGTGGCAATACCGCTGCTGTCTGTAACAGCCTCTGCCGGAGTTAAATAACCCATATCAGTTCTAAATTGAACTGCTTGTCCAAAAACAGCGAAATCATCACTATCTTTTATCATAACTTTGATCGTTGCAAAAGTTGTTTCGTCACCATCTGAAAAAATAACATTTTCATCTGTTGTCATACTGGCAATAATGTAGTTTAATGGATCTACTATTCTATTATCACAAGCCGTAAGCAAAAGACCTGCAACAATAAGAGTAATAGAAAATAATAAGATTAATTTTGAATATTTCATTATTCCTCCAATTCCTGAACATCATCAGAAACTTTTTCTATGATCAATCTCTTTTCAAGTTTCTCATCAATTTCTATATCAATATTATTAGTATCAAAAGTAATAACACGGGGAGTGATCTCAATAATAAGATCTGTTTTTTCTAGATTTGTTACTTTATGCTGAAACAGTTTTCCTAATAAAGGAATAGCACTAAGAAGCGGAACTCTGTTTACGGTAGTAGAAATAGTTGTACTCAAAAGACCACCGACTAAGATTCTCTGACCATCCGGTACTGTTACTGTAGAAGTTACTTTTCTAACTTTAGTTCTTGGTATATATCCGCCTACCAATTCCATAACGGAACTAACTTCAGGTTCGATCTTTGTTGTGATCTGTCCTTCAGAATTAACTGTAGGTCTCACTTTTAGTTTGATACCAACTTCTTCACGTTCCACCTGTATTTGTTTCTCGTTATCCTCAGCAATATAGGGAACTACTTCACCAATATGGATCTCTGCTTCTTCACCATTTAAAGCTGTAATTCTTGTATCTGTAAGAAGTTTTGCTGCATTATTTTGCAACAACCAGTCAATAGTTACATCAAATGCTGTAAGCTGACGACTGAAATGGCCAATATCGGAAAGGTCTTCCATTCTTTGAAAGTATTGATCTTCTGGAATAATGCCGAACGGTGAAAGATCACCGAAAGATAAATCACCTGTGTCATCTGTGAAATTATATGGTAAACCTGTTCCGCTGGAACTTTTTACATCTTCTGCAAGAATGGTAGTAAGGCTGTTCAATTTTGACCAATCAATACCATATTTTTCTGCTTCGGAAACAGAAATTTCGATAAGACGAGCTCTAATTTCAATTTGTTTTTGAGGAACATCTATCTCTTCGATCCTGTTACTTATCTCAGCAAAAGTTGCGGGATTTGCACGAATAAGAATTGCGTTCTGCCCTTCAATTGCAATTGATTCACCAGGCATTACTTTAAGAGCACTCACAATTTTATTTACATCAACATAATTAAGATGCAACACATAAGTTCTCTCTCCGATCTCTTCTTCTATCCTACTTCTCTCACCTACAATAAATGTCTTCTCACCAACCAAACGATAAGATAATCCAATAGATTTTACAACAAGCGCTAAAGCCTGCTCGATTGGAACGTCTTCAATATGGATAGTGATCTTCTTCTCTTCTGATTTTTCATCTTTAGTTTCTGTGTCCATCGCCAATACGATATTACAGCCACTTAACCTTGCCATTGTTGAAATGATAGTTGATACTGAGGCATCTTCTGCGTCTAACGTGATCTTCTTATTTAAAAGATCAGATACTTCTGCTGCAAAGACATTCACAGATAACAAAATCATTACAGTTAACGACAATAATAGTAATCTAGTGCTATTATTTTTCATACATTCTCCTTTATATTACCAATTATATTTTCTTTCTTGTGCAACTTCATTATCATCACTAATCGCTTCTGGCTTATCCGGAAGTTTCTGAAGGGCAAGAATATTGTTTCTCCCTTTATATGAATAAACGATTTTGCCCTTATGTATATCAGTTATCTTTCCATAAAAGAAATTGTCACCGATAGAATAAAGTTTAGTTTTTCCTTTATGTGAGATCGCAGCCAATTTTTTGCCAACTTCTGGTACAATCGTTGATTCCAGGCGAACCATTCTCTCGACTTCTTGTCTCCATTGCTTCTCTAGATCTTTAATAGTTTTTACGATCAGATTTTGTTCCAATGGATCTTTAGTTACTGTGAAAACAAATTCTTTTCTATCCTGAATTGATTGTTCAATATCCTCGATCTGGGTGAATAGATTTTCGCTTAATGCTAATTTCTTGTATTTGGATTCTACAGGGACAACCTTGATATCACTATAAAGACTGTTGCATTTAACACCAAGCACAATAAGGATAATTACAATCAAGGCAATTACAAGATCTTTTAAATATTTTTCTTCCATATTATGCCTCCTTGATGATCATAAAGACAGAAAGTTCAAATGTTACTTTATATCTTGTATCGATAATTTCATCGAAAGTTTTAGTTTTGTCTTCTTTCACCGGTCTCACATCAAGAGTGTTAAGTTTAATTATATGATCAAAAGATTCCAGTTCGGAAAGGAATTGCCCCATTTGTATAAATGTACATATAACTGAAAGAGTATATTTCTGTTCTACCAGGTATGATTTATCAGAAGATACAACTTTAGGAGAAAGTGAGTCGATGGAGATCTTATACTTATCAGCCAGATTAGCCAATTGTCTTACGAAGGCATTAACATCTTCAATCGCAAATTCTTTCTCGTTTGTCATGCTCCGCATAATAACTTTAGATACTTCTTGTAGTTGATCATTAATTACTTTTGCACTGTTCAATTTTTCTTGTTCTACTTTTATTGCTTCATCGTATTTATCGATTTTTCCAATCTTTGCTTTAATACTATTTGTACTGAAATAAAAGAAACAGATAGTGCTCAAGATCATTACAAATAAAAGAAGTAGATATCTTTGCTTTATCATTTTCTACCTCCTTTTCTTGTATAACTTTTAGAAATACAATCAATTTGGAATCGGAGAATTTCAACATCCTTCTCTTTATCCTTACTAGATTTCACAAATTGAATTTCTGGGAAGTCACCACTGATCTGCTCATCATTATTTAATTCAGTAATAAAATCATCTATCAACTCAAATTCATTCTGCTTTCTATCAAGTCTGGTTATTCCATAAAGACTGAGTTTATTATTTTTGAAAGAGAAATGAGTGATAGCGATCTTATCAGTAGTTTTTTCTGACAAGGCAACCAGTTTCTTTGTCCAAAAGATCCTTTCGGAACTAATATTAGCAAGTCTTATAAGATCCTTTGATGAAAGAAATTCTCCACTTACTTGATAAGTTTTGATCTCGTCCTTGATACTATTAAGAAGCTTACTTCTATGTTTAATTTTAGCACTTAAATTACTGCTCAGTAATATTGCAATTAAGGTTGCGATAAAGAAAATTGTAGCATAACTGATAGCAGAAATTTTGAATGTTTTCTTCTCCGATTCGGCTTTTTGTTTTAACTCGCCAAATTTATTTAGATTTATTTTAAAGTAAAATGTATTCATAGTCACTCCCCTATTCCGGTCTCAATGCCAGACCCAGAGCAACTGCAAATTGTGGATCATTAGTTGTACCCGGTCTATTTGAATCTTCGAGGTTCCTGAAGGGATTAAACACTTCTGTTGGAACTTGAAGCTGTTCAGTGATATATTCTGGAAGCCCTTTCAAATTTGCACTTCCCCCCACAAGCAATATTTTTCTAAAATCACTGTTTCCTGCCTCTTTCACATAGAATCGGAGAGATCTTTTCACCTCTTGTGTAATTAGTTCAACCGTATTCTTTTCTGTTATGTCTAAAGCAAGAAGAGAAGACTTATCCTTCTTGACATCTTTCTCTTTTAAACCATACTCCAGTTTATACGTTTCAGCTTCTTCATAAGAGATTTTCTGCTTCTTCATAATATCCTTGGTTAGATTAAATCCACCGTAAGCAATATCACGTGCAAAAAACTTAGAAGTTGAGCTGTATATAACCATATTAGTTTTGAATGCACCAATATTAAGAATAACATATACACCATCTTCATTTTCATTATTAAGAATAAAACTGTTGGCAACAGCTAATGATTCCAGATCAACTATACCGGGAGTTAGATCGGCACTTGTTAAAATATTGGAATGTTCCGTTAATAATGCTTTTGTGGATGAAGCAAGTAAGATATTCATATTATTAGTTTTTTCTTCTACACCTAGAACTTGGTAATCCAGGTTCATTTCCGCACCACTTATTGGTAAATGTTTTTTAGCCTCAAAGAATAAAGCAGATTCCAGCTCATCGTCTGGCAGAAATATTGTTTTTATCTGCTTTATACTTGTATTATCTCCACCTATCGAAGAAACAAGATGCCTGATTTTTTTTGGCTTTAGTTTCATCGTTTTTACAAGTTGAGATAATATGGGACCATAGCGATCTGGAGATAGATCTGAGAATACAGGTTCTACCCCCTCCGGAATTGTTGAAAGGCTTTCACAATTTAGTAACTTGTATCCATGATGTGTTTTCTTTAGATGCACCATCTTGATACTGTGATTACCTATGTCCAATCCGATTGATTCTTTGAAATTAACTGTTCTCGTCTTAGCCATGTAACCTCACATTTTTAGTCATTTTTTTATTTATATTTATATTAATGGGTAGTCTCTACAAAATCTGCCGGAGGAGCTTTATAGAACCACGATTTCTTTTCAAATGCAGTAAGTGTTGTCTCTCCCCAACCTTCATAAATCTGTGGATAATCCGGTGGTTGTACAAATATAAAACGGTTATCATAATGATAATCTTTATTATACCCTGTTGATGGATGCGTTCCATCATAATGATATATATCCATTTCCCATTTATTATCTCCGGGGTGATTATATGGGTCACTTCCGGAACGATGAATAAATCCTCGTCTTGTTTGAGCAATAGCACCAAAGATGGTGAGATCCCCTCTTTCGAAAACAAGATCTTCAGCACTCTCCGGCCAGACAGGATTATACCATGGGTAATCTGTTCCATAGGGATAAACGTAACTATTAGAATTATTATTCGGGTATGAACCCGTATAAGTAGGGCTTTCATAAGGGAATCCGCAAGTGCCAAAAACTATTGGATTTCCACCATGCATATTAAAACCCTCTATTCCCGGTGCTACCATATCATTTGGCGGGAAAATAAATTTATGTAAATCCACATAAGTATATACAGTATCTGTATCGGGATCTAACAAAGCTTGAAATGTTATACCGGGTCCAGGATTAGGTCCATCGGAAGCAACTACGCTTCCATCACCATCTAAAATCTCATAGAAATGTTCATCTTCATTTGTACCGGCTGTGTAAGCAGTTTGTATTATATCTCCATTATTAACGTTGAATGTGTATGTGCTCAAGCCACCGGAACAGGTAATTTGATTTAATATAACTACTCCATTAATTAGAACATCTATAACTGCTCCATCCCAACCATCCCCACCGGTATCGATCAGGTTTATGGTAAATTGTTCATAAATATATGGACTTAGTGCCGTGAATTGCGGCGTTGAACCATGCGGATGGTGATATTGGAAAGTAAAGATTCCGTCATAATGACAGTACATATTCCCATGTATGCTCTCCTCACCTGCCCCGATAGCGGCATAAGCACCATAAAGCATTACATTTTCACAATTATCGTCACGTAATGCCATCTCTTCAAAAGGATCTTTGTGTTTATACCTGATCAGGATCTTCTTCTCAGAGACAAGTCCGAAATAATCCGTTAGGTTTGTATTATCGGGATCATCTGGTGGGTCACCGGGATTAGTATTACCATAAATAATATCGCCAACTATGAATATAGTATCGGCACTTGCCCAGGTCTGCGCTCCAGAAACTTCACCTTCGATCCAAAGCTCGGCTTCATTTACCCAAACAGAATGATTTACAACAGGGAATACTGCTCCATCCGTCCAAATAGTATCGTAATGAGTTATATGATTCGTATAAATATGATTTGAATCTTCATACCAGTTACCACCGCTATTTACAACGGCATTTGCCCAATCGGCATTATGCGGAAACCAGCTATACACACCAAAAGTATCAATTCCTGTACTTACGATCTCACCATACATGCAGTCATAACTACCATCATGAAGTTTCACATAAACAATATCCGTATCTTCCGTACCAAGTCTCAACCCATTCTGACGGATAAGCTCGGCAGTAGGATTAAAAATAATTGAGGGAGCTTCTTCTAACCAGCCATCTAAAAATATTTGGTCCATCGGTGCATTGTCAACTAAATACCCACCTGAATTATAATGCATAAGTCTACCGGCAGTTGTAACCATACTATGAAAAGTAGGCCAACCGTTATTAGTTCCACCTCCAGCCTGCTGCACCCAGATATCATCATTAGAATGTACCGGTCCATGCATATCATCCGGACCCCAGAATTTTACTAATGCAGCTGCTGCTCCGCCATCAGCATTTTCCGAAGCTTCTGTGTTAGTAAAATATTGATATTCAGCAAGACTTCTATTTCTTATAAGACGCTCAGAATATCTTTTAACCGGAGATTTGTAAGATCGAGCTATCCAGCGATCCCTCCTGGCAGTTATTAAAGATTGAACAGCATAAGCCTGCTGTGTCGCAATCCCCATAAAGCTGCTAATAACTATATGTTGTCCACGACTGGAAATAAAGTATGTTGTTTTGCGATCCGGTTCTAGTATTTCAATGATACGACCCGGTAACTCTCTCTGATCGTCATGTTCTATTGCTAGATGCAATCTGGTAGCTTCGCTGCGCAACAGCAATTCTTCCTGGATCATATCGTGAGAATATTGTGTTTGTAATTGATTGTGTCCGGTAATAACCATTAATGAAGCTGAGGAAGCAACTGCAACTAGACTTAACATAACTGCAATAACCATTATGAGGACACTACCAACATTATTACTTAATAATTTCTTAAATAGTTTCTTCATAATATCTCCCTATTCCTCTTCTTCTTCTATCTCAAAACTCGCATGTGAATTACCAAGGAAGATAGAAGTTTCATAAGTAATAGTCCTGGTATTTCTTCTTATATCATCTTCGTTGGATTGGTTTCTCAATTTTTCACGGAATCTAACCTGTCCAACCAGTTTAATATCAAGCAACAAAGGATTACCCTGCGCATCAGTTTCGACGACATTCCATATCCGCAATGGATTTTTTATTTTAAATTGGGGTTCCCTACCGATATATTTAATTGGTGTAGTTGGAAATACTACTTTGTTTTCGTAACTGTTTATACCATATCTCCCTTTTGTTTCTAATTGCATATCATCATTTACAATATACTTAACCCAGTAGCTTTCTTCCTCGGCAGTATTAAGAGTTATAGGCATTACCTTAATAGAATTTCTGGAATCACCAACTCTTACTTTTTTAGCAGTAGCAATACCAATAAGACCTTCATCATCTGTCACACCGTCACACATATATCCGTGTCTCATTACTTCTATCGCATCAAAAAGATCCTGCTGCAATTGAGAATATAGCTTCACTTCCTGGAAATTAGTTACAAAATGAACCGTACCGATACCAAATACCACAAATACCAATGCTACAAGCGGAAGACCTGCAATTATCTCAATAAGTGAATAGCCTCTATTATTTTTTAATAATTTCATTACTCTTCCCCCACATCAACTCTGTAGAAATAATCTTCCCGCAAGACAAGAGTTCTTTCTTTATTTAAAATGTCATTAAGGAAATATTCCGGTCCATCGCGCCAGGTTATTTTCACGCTGATTACGTCAAAATCTACATACTGAGAAACAACCATGTCTGTATATGTAACTCTAGTGGGAGGATGGATGAGTCCGTAAACAGGCTTATCATTTTCATCATCTATAAGAAAATCTCCCGAAACAAATCCATTGATATCCGTAATGATTTCATTATTTCGATTAACGAATTTAAGCCGTTCTAGTCTCTGATGTGCTTTTAAGAGAACAACTCTATAATGGTAATTTCCCACTGCATTATGCCAGGCATAATACGAACTTAAAAATAAACCACTAAGAGCAAT
>JAYEKK010000045.1:0-5000 GCA_034660955.1 Candidatus Cloacimonadota bacterium
CTTGTAGAATCTATCGCATTGGGTCACGACTTGGGCCACACGCCTTTTGGTCATGATGGAGAAGTTGCACTATCTAAGATCTGTAAAAAAGCTGGAATTGGCGCATTTCATCACAATATTCAAAGCTTAAATGTTGTTGATTATATCTCTAGAGGAGGAAATGGACTTAACCTTACATTCCAAGTTAGAGACGGAATTATTTCCCATGATGGAGAAGTACATAATCAGGTTTTGCATCCGCAAAGGGATAAAACAGAAGACGATATCAATGAATATATCAAAGTAAGAAAAGAAGGTGGTAAACTAAACTGGAAGCCATCTACTTTAGAAGGTTGTGTGGTTAGAATATCCGATACAATTGCCTATATTGGACAAGATATTGAGGATGCAATAAGATTGAAAATAATGGATAGAAAAGAGATACCAAAAGATTGCGCAGAACATCTTGGTTACACTAATAGTGAGATAATCGATACACTAGTCAAGACGGTGATCTTAAATAGTCATGGCAAAGATCAAGTTGCTTTTGATGAAAAAACTTCTCACTATTTATTTAAGTTAAAGAAGTTTAATTATCAACGTATTTATACAAATAAGAATGTAAAAAAAGCACAGGAGAGAATTGATAGAAGTATGGAAGTTCTCTTTGAACAATACCTTGAAGACATCAAAGAGAATAATTCAAAATCAAAAATATTCCTGCACTTCCTAAATAGGAAGGATAAATTATATCGTGATAAATTCAATGATGCAGAAGTTGTACGTGATTTTATAGCAACAATGACAGACAGATATTATAACGAAGAAGTAAAAAGTTACCTGTTACCCGGAAGTTTTTATTGATATAATTTCCAACATATATTTTTTAGCACCCATAATGAATATTATGAATTATGAATAATAGAGTGTTCTTGTCATCCTGCTTGCCTATCCAAAGCTGGCGAAGGCTGGACTAATCTCGCACCCCAAGCTATTCAGCGGGACAGGTGTCGTTCTTTGGAAGGATCTCCACTTATAATGAGATTCTTCGTAAGAAATTCTCTGAAGATTACCTCAGAAAGACAGACATTTATTATTATGAAGAACGCTTTAAATTCATTTAATTAAGGAGATTCAATGGAATTAGTAGATTTTATAAAGCAAAGTGAAGAAGTAATAAATAGAATATCAGAGATTCGGAGGTTACTTTGACACTGCTGAAATAAAGCAGAAAATAGCAAATTGTGAAACAGAAATGGAAAAACCCGATTTCTGGAATGATCAGAAAAGAGCTACTAAAATAACAAAAGAGCTAAATCAATTAAATAATCAGATAAAAAAAGATGATCGTCTTGCAAGCATCAAAGATGATCTTGAAACATATATTATTCTTTTAAACGAAGATTTTAATGAATCTCTTCTTAAGGAAGCTTCTGAAGTATTAAAAGAGGAGAAAGCTTTAGTAGATAGTACTGAAGTACAATTCCTGCTTAATGGGAAAACAGACCCCAATAGTGCAATCCTCACAATTCATCCAGGTGCAGGTGGAACAGAATCGCAGGATTGGGCTGAAATGCTTTTTAGAATGTATAAACGCTGGTCAGAAAAAACGGGACATAAAATAGAAATTGTAGATTATCAATCTGGTGATGAAGCCGGCATAAAAAGTGTTACTATGGAAATCATGGGAGATTATGTTTATGGATATTTAAAAACCGAGAGTGGAATTCACAGGCTTGTTAGAATTTCTCCATTTAACGCTCAGGGTAAACGACAAACATCATTTGCTTCCGTATTTGTATATCCAATGATCGAAGATGATATCGAAGTTGAAATTGAAACAAGTGATCTTCGAATTGATACATACCGAGCAAGTGGTAAAGGTGGGCAAGGCGTAAATACAACTGACTCTGCTGTAAGGATCACTCATATTCCAACTAACATAATTGTTCAATGCCAGAATGAGCGTTCCCAACTACGGAATCGTGAAGTGGCAATGGTGATTTTAAAATCAAAGCTTTACCAGCATTATGAAGAAGAGCGTGAAAAAGAACGTCAAAAACATGAAGATAAGAAAACTGATATTGGATGGGGAAATCAAATACGTTCTTATGTATTTCATCCGTATCAGATGGTTAAAGATCATCGAACTAACTACGAAACCGGTAATATTTCCAGTGTGATGGATGGAGATCTGGATGATTTTATGAACGCATTCCTAAAGAAATTGGCAGAAAGAAAAAATTAGTGAATTGGTTAATTGGTGAATTGGTTAAATGGGAGAAAGTAACAGTGAATGAGATAAAAGAACTTAAAGTTTATATTAAAGCTCTCAAGTTCTCAAATATGATCTGGGATATCTGTAACAAATGGGACAAGTTTGCGAAATTCTCTATTGGTATTCAATTAGTTAAAGCTGCTGATTCGATTTCTGCAAATATTGCTGAAGGGTATGGAAGATACCATTTTAAAGAAAATCTTCATTTTTGTTATATTGCACGTGGTTCAATGGAAGAATCTTTTGATTGGTTAAGAAAATCTAATACAAGAAAGTTATTAAATAATCAACAAAAAGCTGAAATAGATGATTTTGTTAAAACATTCCCAAAAGAGTTTAATGGTTATATAAAGTACATTAAACAATCAATGCTAAAAAATCCTAATTCCACCAGTTCCACGAAAAAAAGTTGACTGGTTAATTGGTAAAATGGTTGAATTGGGAGAAAGAGTAAGTGACAGATAAGTTAGTTGAATGGTCAAATAGTGAATTAGGAGAAAGAGAAAGTGAAAGAAAATATAGTGAAACGGTTAACTGGTAAATTGGTTGAATTGGGAGAAAGAACCGGTGAAAGAAATAAAAGAGTTTAATAAATCTATGAATTGTACTAGTTCCACTAATTCCACCAGTTCCACTTGTTATTGAGGTTCATTATGGATTATAAACAACTTATCAAACAGATAGACAAAGAACGAATGCCAAAACATATTGCCATCATAATGGACGGTAATGGTCGTTGGGCTGATGAGCATAATACAAAACGTGTTAATGGTCATAAAGAAGGTGTTAGAACTGTGAGACGAATCGTGGAAACAGCAGTTGAAGCAGGATTAGAATATCTTACAGTTTATGCATTTTCCACTGAGAATTGGCGTCGTTCAAAACAGGAAGTAAATTATCTTCTTAAATTAATCATGGATTCCCTCGTGAAGGAAATTGATGATCTGATAAAAAATAATGTGAATATAAGGTTTATTGGAAGCAAAGAAGAACTTGAGAAAAGCTATAACAAAAAAGTTCTAAATACGTGCAAAAGCAGTTGGGACAATGATGGTCTACACCTGAATGTTGCAATGAATTATGGTGGTAGACGTGAGCTTATCGATGCATTCAAAATGATATCTGATGATATTATTTCAGGGAAGATCAAAAAAGAGAGAATTGATGATGAGATGATCAGCAATTATCTGTATACAGCTTATATGCCCGATCCTGATTTAATTATTAGAACAAGTGGGGAAGAGCGTTTATCCAATTTCTTGGTTTGGCAGAGTGCTTATTCTGAGTTCTGGTTTACCAAAACATTATGGCCGGATTTCAGCTGTGAAGAATTTATTCAATCCATCCTGGATTTCCAAAATAGAAAGAGAAGATTTGGCACGAGATAAGGAGAAATAAATGATTTTATTAAAAAGAGTTTTAATCGCAATATTTTTTATTCCGTTACTTGTTTATATATTTTACGTTGGGAATATAGCACTTGCATCATTTCTTGCATTGATCGCTTTTCAAATGATGTTTGAGCTTCGAGAATTGTTCTTTAAAAAAGGTGTAGTAGTACCAAGAATAATTATAGTTCTTGGTCTGATAGTTTTCCTCACTTCAATATATTTTGGGATGGTATTAATTTTTGCATCGCTTTTGTTAACCATTATAGCTATATTGGGTTTCGATCTTTTCAAAAATAATTTGGAAGGAGCGATGGATAGAGGTTCTGCCGCAATATTCATAGTGGTTTACATTGCTGTTTTATTAAGTAGTGTTTATCATATCAGGTTATTGGAGAATGGAAGAAATTTAGTATTAGGTTTACTTTTCACGATCTGGATTACTGACATGGCTGCCTTTTTTGTAGGTCGATCATTAGGTAAACATAAAGGTTTTGTAAAAGCAAGTCTCAATAAATCTCTTGAAGGTTTTTTGGCAGGGATAATTTTTTCATTTATCGGATCATTTATTATGATGAAATTTATGGGATTATCATTTCCTCAAGCCATTGCTGTAGCAATTTCCGGTGGAATATTTGGTCAGATAGGTGATTTGTTTGAATCGATTCTGAAGCGAGATGCTGGTGTGAAAGACAGTTCAAATGTTCTTCCCGGTCATGGAGGGATTCTCGATAGGTTTGACAGTCTATTGTTGGCGGCTCCGGTTTTTTATGTTATACTATATTTTGTAAATTAGGATATTAATATGGAAAATAAAACAGAAAGTTCGTTTGATTTTTTTGACGAAAATTATATTAATCTTGATGAACATAAGATCATACTTGTAACTGGAGGAGCTGGTTTTATCGGCTCGAATTTCATTAGATATTTAACAGGGAAATATCCAAATTTTAAAGTAATCAATTTTGATAAACTAACATATGCAGGGAATCTTAATAATCTTATAACAATCGAGGATAATGTAAACTACGTTTTCTTCAAAGGTGATGTAGCAGATCCAAAAGATGTTAAAACAGCTTTTGAACAGTTCAATCCGGATTATGTTGTTCATTTCGCAGCGGAATCACATGTAGATAAAAGTATAATCAATCCCGATATTTTCCTGAAGACAAATGTATTGGGAACTCAGATCCTTCTTAATTATTCCAAAGAACATAAGGTGGAGAAATTTGTTCAAATATCTACAGATGAAGTATATGGTTCAATTAGTAATGATTTAAATGTTAATGAAGAAGCTCGTTTAGAGCCCAATAATCCGTATTCCGCAAGCAAAGCTTCTGCTGATCAGATCAGCA
>JAYEKK010000046.1:0-18434 GCA_034660955.1 Candidatus Cloacimonadota bacterium
TTCCGATATACAAGATGGCTGGGCTGGTGTAGGTAATATAGACTCAGATCCACTATTTGTTGCTCCTGCCAATGGTAATTATCATTTATCTGCAGATTCCCCTTGTATTGATGCTGGTGATCCGACATCTCCATTCGACCCGGATAGTACAATTGCTGATATGGGAGCTTATTATTATGATCAGGGGGCAGGAATAGATAACAATGAATTTCAAATTCCGGAGCTACTGTTGGGGAATTATCCAAATCCATTCAACCCTTCTACTACTATCTTTTTTGAATTAACTGCAAAGGATGCTAAGAATGCAAAGATAGATATATTTAATCTAAAAGGACAGAAAGTAAAATCATTACCAGTTCACCAATTTACCAATTCACAAGTTCACCAGATTACATGGAACGGAACCGATGAAAACGGTCAACCTGTCGCTTCTGGAATCTATTTCTATCAATTAAAGATAGACGGAAAACCTGTTGCACAGAATAAGTGTTTATTATTAAAATAAAAATTATTATATAAAGGATGTAAAATGAAAAAAATAATATTACTCATTTTTATTATTTTTACCTGTAGCTTATTTGCCCGCTACAAAGATGTTCCTGTAACACGGGATCTTGATCCAAACGCAGAATATGATACATATCAGGATTGGCTTTCTAATCATCCACAACAACTAACACAGTTTAGTGAAGTAAGCAGAGTTTCTTCCAACCAACGAGAAGAGGGATTCTTAATAGTAATTAATAACAATCTCTATGGAGATATTGAACAGTCAATTCAAATATATCAAGAAGATTTGACGAATGATAACTTTGATTCTTTTGTTTTGGAATATAATGGAACCTCTCATGAAGATTTAAGAGAACAGATAATCAATTATGCTCAGACGGAAAACGTTACAAATGTTGTTCTGATAGGAAATCTGCCGGTTGCCTGGTTTGAGCTTTTTGAAGACTGGAACAATAATGGAATTCAAGATGAAAATGAAGCATGGGTAGAATTCCCCTGTGATCTCTACTTCGCAGATATTGATGGTACTTGGGAAGATACAGATGCAAACGATATCTATGATTATCATGAAGGAGATAAACATCCGGAGATCGGTATTGGCAGAATAGTTGCGGATAATATGAATATGCTTCCTGATAGTGAAGCAGAATTAATAAATGACTATTTCCAGAAAAATCATCTTTTCAGGTCAGGGATCGTTACCAGTTACGAAACTTCTTTAGCATATATTGATGATGATTGGAGTTATTGGGGACCGGAATATCAGCAGGCAATGCAGCTTGCATATCCTTCTGTGGTATTAGTGAATAATATTGAAGCAACTAATGCCGGTGATTATAGAGATAATCGTTTAATTGCTGATTATGAGTTTATTCAGGTTCATGTTCATTCTGGACCGAATGCACATTATTTTTATTATAATAACGGCAATAGTTATGCATTAGTTAATAATTATGAGATTCCAGGTGTGAATCCTACAGCACATTTCTATAATCTTTTTGCTTGTTCTAATTCAAGATTTACAACTGCGAATAATATGGGTGCAATGTATATTTATGGAAGTGATCACGGATTGGTAACTTTGGGTTCAACCAAAACCGGAAGTATGCTTTGGTTCGAAGATTTTTATGAACCATTCGGGGTAGGTACAACAATAGGTGAAGCATTACGGCTATGGTGGGAAGTAAGTGTAGATGTTGGAAACGACTGGCGGTGGCAGCGTTCTTGGTTTTATGGAATGATAATCCAGGGAGATCCATCTTTGTTATGTCAATACGAACAAGGTGATGTTATTTATATTCCACAGGATTTCCCAACAATCCAAGCAGGAATTGATGCAGCAAGTGACGGCTTCACAATATTTGTGGATGATGGAACATATCAGGAAAACCTCATTTTTGATGATAAAGATATAATCCTTCAATCAATAGATGGAGCAGAAAGTTGTATTATTGATGGTAGTTCAGACGATTCTGTTATTACAATTCAAAATTCTGATAATGCAGTGATCAGTGGATTTACAATTCAAAATGGTTTAGCAGCTTCCTTTGGAGGGGGAATTGATATTACCGGTTCTCCAACTATAGATAATTGTGTGATTCAAAATAATTATGCAACTCATGGTGGCGGTATTCATATTACCGGTTCTCCGATTATAATGAACAATATCATTCAGAACAATTCAGTTACAATTGCCGGTGGTGGTATTCGTTCTGGTTCAGGTGAAATGGTTGTTCAAAATAATATGATAATACAAAATAATTCTGAAGTTTATGGTGGTGGGATTCATGTTGCAACTTCTAATATTGTTGAAATAAGTAGTAATGTAATAAAAGAAAATACAGCTCAAAGAGGTGCAGCAATCTGTTTTCATAATGAAAATGCCGGAGGAATAATTCTGAATAATTTAGTAATTGATAACGTTGCTGAATACTTTCACACAGATTTTGGTTATCTTACAGGGAATCATGTATTAATAAATAATACATTTGCAAATAATGTAGTTGATAGTCTTGGAATTGGTTTTGGACAACAAAGTGATGCAGTTCTAATAAATAATATTTTATGGGAAAATGCTGATGAAGAGATTAAGGTTTATCCTGAAACCAATTTAGATGTGAGATTTTGTAATGTTCAGGGAGGTTGGGAAGGAGAAGGTAATATAGATGTCCTACCTCGTTTTGTGGGTCAGAGTTATGGCAATTACAATATTACAGGATTTAGCCATTGTGTAGGTGCCGGAATCGAAGAAATTGAAATTAATGGAACCTGGTATTATGCACCTGAATTAGATATTGAAGGAACAATACGTCCTGCTCCGGTTGGATCAAACCCGGATATTGGAGCGTATGAAAATCTGAATGGTGAACCTTATGTTTCTGCTGAAAATAACCAGTTGTTAAAACTTGATTATAGTTTACAAAATTATCCAAATCCTTTTAATCCATCCACAACGATCTCTTTTGAAACCACGAATTTACACGAAAATACACGAATAGAGATATACAATCTAAAAGGACAGAAAATAAAAACGTTTAATGTCACCCTGAGTCCCGAGTCTTCACTCGGGAAAGGGTCAGTTACCTGGAATGGAACCGACTCAAATAACAAACCGGTTAGCTCAGGTATCTATTTTTACAAATTAATAGTTGATAAAAAAGTTGTTGCAAATAAAAAGATGTTGCTGATAAAATAATTTTCGGAATATTCAACAGCTGTCGGATTCTTGCTTTTCTTGACCTTCCGAATAGCTAAAATAATAATGATTTAATTAAATTATAAAATAGTATTAAACAAATAGTTTATTAATAGGTAATAAATGTTTATAGATTTTGCGCGAATTAAGGTTGAATCTGGAAGTGGCGGGAGCGGATGTATTAGTTTCCGCAGAGAGAAGTTTGTAGCCAAAGGCGGACCTGATGGCGGAGATGGCGGAAAAGGTGGAGACATTCTTGCAGTTGGAAATGAGAATAACAACACACTCATCGCTTATCGTTTCAACAAACTTTTCAAATCTGAGAGAGGACAACACGGGCAGGGAAGTGATAAAACCGGCGCTTGTGGGAAAAATAGATTGTTGGATTTACCGCTGGGAACAGAAATATTTGATATTACTGATGGAAAGCGTGAGAAGATTGGAGAAATATTGAGTCATGGACAGAAGATATTTCTTGCAAAAGGTGGGAATGGAGGAAGAGGTAATGCCAGGTTTAAAAGTGCGACCAATAAAGCTCCCAGATATGCTAAGCCAGGTGGTGATGGTCAATTTCGTGAACTGGAACTTGTTCTTAAATTAATGGCAGACGTAGGTTTGGTGGGTTTCCCGAATGCCGGGAAATCAACTTTGTTAAGCAAAGTCTCTTCAGCTCATCCTAAGGTAGCAGATTATGAATTCACAACTCTTGCACCTTCTCTCGGTGTTGTTCAGGTTAGTGATTTTGAATCTTTTGTAATGGCGGATATTCCAGGAATAATTGAAGGAGCTCATGATGGGAAAGGTTTGGGAGATCAATTTTTAAAACATATTCAAAGAACTAAAATCCTGCTTTTCCTCATCGATATAGATTCAGCAGATCCATTCAATGATTATCAGGTATTGAAAAAAGAATTACATCTTTATGATCCGTATCTGGATAAAAAACCACATTTAATTGCACTTAGCAAAATGGATACAATTCCTGAAGAAGATAAAGATGAATTCTACAAATTATTAAAAAATGAATTTGAAACTAAATTACATGAGAACATCATTTCAATATCATCTGTTTCCGGTGAAAATATGAGAGAATTAATTGTTAAATTGCATCAGATATTAGCAAAACTAGATAAAGAATAAAAAAGTAATGAAAATTCTGATAGTTCCCGATCCATTCAAGGGAAGTCTATCTTCCAGACAAGCAGCAGATGCAATTGAAGAGGGAATTAAAGATCTTAAATTTGAGATAGAAAAAATCTCAATAGCTGACGGAGGAGAGGGAACAGTTGATTGTCTTATCTCTGCTAATCGTGGGATTAAGGTGAGAGACTTCGTAATAGACCCGATCGGAAGGAAGATCCAAACAGAATTTGGCATTCTTAAAGATGGTAAAACTGCGATAATTGAAATGGCATCAGCTTCAGGCTTGATTCTCATTCCAAAAGAAAAACGAAACCCACTTTACACTACAACTTATGGCACAGGTGAATTGATACGAAAAGTTGTTGAACGTGGATTCACAAAGATAATTCTGGGTTTGGGTGGAAGCGCAACTACAGATTGTGGAGCAGGAGCATTACAGGCTTTAGGTGTAAAACTCTTAGATGAGAATAGAATAAATATCAAACTTGGTGGGCTTTATTTGAAGGATCTGCAAAGAGTTGATATTTCAACTCTAAATAAATATAAGAATATTGAATTAACATTTTTGTATGATGTTTCAAATAAATTACTCGGGGAAAATGGAGCTGCAATAGTTTATAGTCAGCAGAAAGGAGCTTCAATAGGAGAAGTGCAGATTCTGGAAGATAATTTAGAACATTTTGCACAAATCGTGAAAAGAGACACGGGAATTGATATCACAGGATTTGATGGAAGTGGAGCAGCAGGTGGATTAGCAGCAGGACTGTCTATCGTGTTTAAATCTCATTTTATTTCAGGAAGCGATTTTGTTATAAATGCTACAGACCTAAGAACAAAAATTCAAAACGCAGATGTTATTATTACCGGTGAAGGAGAATTAAATTCTCAAACAAAGTTCGGTAAAATACCGTATAAGATCGCTGAAATTGCTAAAGAATATAAAAAGAAAGTTATTGGCGTTTTTGGCAGTATCACCAAGGAAGCCAGAGAAGAATACAAACAGGAATTCCCATATATGTTAGAATTATGTGAGAAAGGAATTTCCAAAGAAAAAGCTATGCAAAATGCTTATTCATTATTGGTTGGGAAAGGAAAAAAGATATTTGAAGATTTTCAATTATATTAGTGTTAGTCAAGTTTAGAAATGTGTATTTGATTATTAATTCCTTTTAACTCCCCCTTGGAAGGAGAGATTAAGAGGGATTTATTAAAGAAGAATCAAATACCTTATAATATTTATATCGGAGAAATAAATGAAACCAAAAATATTTGTTACAAGAATGTTGCCTGAACGGGTAATGGAAAAGCTAAATGATCATTTTATAGTGAGCGTAAACCCAGAAAATAGAGCACTTACTAAAGAAGAAATAATAAATGGGACATCAAATTGCGATATCCTATTATGTTTACTCTCAGACACAATAGATTCAGATATTATCTCTTATAATCCAAATCTGAAAGGAATTGTAAATTATGCAGTTGGTTTTAATAATATTGAAATTGAATGCGCAACGAACCTTAATATTCCGGTTACAAATACTCCTGGAGTTCTCACTGAAACAACTGCTGACATGGCTTGGGCACTAATGTTCAGTGTTGCCAGACGAATTGTGGAATCCGATAGATTTGTACGTGAAGGAAAATTCAAAGGCTGGGCTCCAAAATTATTTTTAGGCACAGATATTTACGGTAAAACACTTGGTATTGTTGGTGCTGGAAGAATCGGAACTGCAGTAGCAAAACGTGCTTCCGGTTTTAATATGAAAATTCTCTATTCGGATGATAATTCTGATATTGAAAATACAATAAAAGCAGAAAAAGTTGATCTTGAAACACTGCTTAAGAATTCTGATTTTGTTTCTCTTCACGTTCCTATGTTACCGGAAACGAAACACCTGATCGGAGAAAAAGAACTAAAGATGATGAAAGACTTAGCAATTCTTATCAATACTTCCAGGGGTGCGGTAGTTGATGAAAAGATGCTTCTCAAAGCTCTACAGGAAAATTGGATTGCCGGTGCCGGTTTGGATGTTTATGAAAATGAGCCAAAGTTAATAGAGGGTTTAATTGATTGTGATAATGTTGTTCTTGCTCCGCATATTGCCAGTGCATCTGTGGATACGAGAACTAATATGGGGCTTATCGCACTTGAGAATGCCATTGCCATCTGGCAGGGAGAAATTCCACCACAAATTGTAAATAAGGAAATTTATGAAAAATAATCTGGAAATGATAAAAGCTTGGATCAAATTACTTTCAGCTCCCGAGATCGGGCATGCAACAGCAATTAGGCTTGTAAAAACCCTTGGAGAACCGATTGATTTCATTAATGATATTTCAAAATTTACAGACATTGATTTCATCTCTGAGGTTGCTAAAGAACATCTTATAAATATTAAAGAACCGGAAAATTGGGGAAATATTTGTGATCTTATCGAGCAATACAATATAAAGTTTGTTTCAATATTGGATGATGAATATCCCGGACCACTAAAAAATATCTTCGATCCTCCTCCTTTCCTATTTTATCGAGGAACAATTAAAAAAGACGATTTCCGACGTGCACTTGGCGTGGTAGGTACTAGAAAAGCAAGTAACTATGGTAAGCTAATGACGAAAAGAATTGTGCAGGAACTTGCCGGATCAGGTTTTACAATTGTGAGTGGATTAGCTTATGGAATTGATACAATTTCGCATATGGCAGCTTTGGAAAGTGGAGCCAGAACTTATGCCGTGATGGGAACGGGAGTTGATCAGATCTATCCTTCTAGAAATAGAGAATTAGCAGAACGAATATTAGAAAATGGTGTCTTGATCTCTGAATTTATTCCGGGAAGCAAAGCAGAAAAATGGAATTTTCCAATTAGAAACAGAATAATAAGTGGTCTTTCTTTAGGCAGTTTAGTAATTGAAGGAAGCAAGAAAAGCGGAGCCTTACTCACTGCAAAATTTGCCATGGATCAAAACAGAGATGTATTTGCTTTGCCCGGTGATGTTAACCGTCCGCAAGCGGAAGGTCCCAACTACCTTATAAAACTGGGAGCAAAAATAGTAAGCAAAGCAGCAGATATTTTAGAAGAATATGAACTTGTAATGGATCAGCAGCAAAGGCTTTTCCCAGAAATTAATGAAAGAGAAGAACAAATTTATCAAATTTTATTACAAAATAAACCAGAAACTCATTTTGATAAATTAATAGTTGAAACCGGTTTTACTGTTGGTGAAATCTCTACGATTCTGCTCTCTCTCGAATTGAAGAATGTAGTTAAGAAAGTGCCGGGGAATAAGATAGTTCCGTTATATTGACTCATCCTGCTGTCCTTCTCTTGCTCCGTTGTTGCAAAAGAAGGAACATAAGAATATGTGAGAGAAATATGAAGGAAGATATCAGAGATGTTTGTAGAAGATTCAGGAAGAATCAAACCAAAGCTGAGAAGGCTTTTTGGAAAGTTGTTAGAAATAGGCAGATCGAAGGATATAAAATCCTAAGACAATATCCAATAAAATTTGAATGGAATAATCAAATTAGATTTTTCATTGCAGATTTCTACTGCCATAAAACAAAACTTATTATCGAAATAGATGGTGGTATTCATGAAACTCAAAAAGAATATGATAAAATACGGGAACAAATAATGAACTTACTCGGTTTTCGAGTAATCAGATTTTCGAATGATGAAGTTTTTATCACATTAAAGATGTTATTGAAAAATTGAAAATATACTTTCACAAGAAATAATTCGTTCCCCTTCTTTTCTGAAGAGAAGGGGTTGGGGGATGAGTAGAATTTAATATTTTATATTGAGTAAAAACATACAAAAGTTGAACTCAGTTAAATAAAATTAATAATATACATGGTTTGATGAAGAAGATTGATGTGATAAGATGTTATGAGCAAAGCAAAGCAAAAAAATAATTGACATGCAGAAAAGAATTAATAACTTGTCTTTAGACTTTATAACCCCAAGAGAATTTCTCTTGGCCGCAGGGTTGCCGCAAGGTAACCCTTGCTTTTTATTATGAGAACGTATATTTATATAGATGGATTTAATTTTTATTATCTTGCTTTGAAATACTCAAATACTAAGTGGCTTGATTTTATGTCTATGTTTGAAAAGTTATTAACTTCAAAAAATGATATTATAAAAATTAAATATTTTACAGCAAATGTTTCTGGAAAATATGATCAGAATAAACCTATAAGACAGAATACATATTTAAAAGCTTTGAAATCCCATATCCCTGAGATTGAGATAATAAAAGGACATTTTCAAACTCACAAAATTATGATGCCTTTGGCAAGTAATCCAAAAAAGAGAGTTAGAGTTCTGAAAACAGAAGAAAAGTGTACTGATGTTAACTTGGCTGTTCATCTGGTAAATGATGGTCAAAAAGGTCTATATGATTGTGCTGTCGTATTATCCAATGATGGTGATCTATTGGAAGCCATGAAAATTGTTCATGATGAATTAAAATTATGTATAGGTTTAGTAACTCCTGGTAAAGCTAAAATTTCAAAATCTTTAATAAAATACGCAACATTCAAGAAAAGAATTAGAAAAAATGTTCTAGAATTGAGTCAACTACCCAATCCTATTCCTAAAACAAAAATTTATAAACCAAAGAGTTGGTAATTAAACAAAAAAACTCCGCACCAAAAATGCGGAGTTTTATCGTCTAATCAAGTTCTACTAATTCCTTATTTTCTTATTAGTCTTCTCTTTGTGTTTGTTAATATGAATATATCGTTTATTTGCAGAATCGGCAAATTTCTGTATAACATTTTTCAGATCAGAAATATCCCATATTTTTTTAAATTCAAGATTATTAGTCAATCTGTCACTAAGAATATATAGATCCTTATTTTCAGGATTAAATTTTATATCATCAGCATCAATATCCAATTGGCTTTTCTCAAAAATCTGGTTTAAGAAGTCAATAACTGTATAAGCAAAGTGATTTCTGAGATCAACAATATTTTCCGCATTATTAATTTTGTCTCTAAACTTGTGAATGCATTCGTTTCCCAGGTTACTAAATGAAATTTGATTTCCCATAATTTCTCCTTGAATTTTTATAAATAGATTTGTTTGTTTTTCTTAACTTTTCGTCTTAAACTCATAAGTTATTTTTTATGATTTATTGATTTTATGTCAACAAATGATTTGAATAATTTACCCATTTTTATTCTAATTAAATTTCAATTTTTGTGCATGTTGCGATTACCACAGACTCTACTTGACATCAAACCATAAAAATTGATTTCCTTCCCATTAAAGAGGGTAATTATGAAAAAGAGAAAAACAAAGATAACAAGAAATTATTTAATGCATCCCGCAGGATCGGTTCTCATTGAAACGGGGAATACAAAGGTTATTTGTACAGCAATTGTGGAGAAAGGTATCCCATCGTTCCTAAGAGAAATAGAGCCTAAGCAAGGCTGGTTAACAGCAGAATACAGCATGTTGCCGGGTGCTCCGAATTCCAGATTTAGAAGGGAACATAAAGGGATAAAAGGTAGAACTGCAGAAATTCAAAGACTTATTGGTCGTTCACTGCGTGCAGTTGTAGATCTCACAAAATTTCCCGGATATCAGATTACGATAGATTGTGATGTTATTCAGGCGGACGGAGGAACCAGAACAGCTTCTATTACTGGTGCTTGTGTTGCTCTTCACGACGCTTTTTCTAAAATGAAAGAAAGTAACCAATTAGAAGATGATCCGTTTAAAGAGTGGGTAGCAGCGATAAGTGTAGGGATTGTGAATGGAAAGCCGGTTGTAGATCTTTGTTATGAGGAAGATTCCAATGCAGATGTGGATATGAATGTTGTGATGACCGAGAGTGGTAAATTCATTGAAATTCAGGGAACTGCGGAAGCAGAACCATTCGATGATAAAGAACTTACAATTATGCTGAAAGAAGCAAAAATCAGCATTAAAGAATTGATACAATATCAGAAAAAAATTATTAAGGATAATTGATTCTGTATTGCTTTTGCTTGACATTAAATAGCAAAAAATGGAGAAAGTTTTTTCAATTAAATTAGATAGGAAAGATAATGTTTAGAAAGAAAGAAAAAAAAATAAAACGTAAAAAAAATGTATTTCAGGATTATTTAGAAGCAATCCTTTTTGCCTTTGTAGTGGCAATGCTCATACGAAATTACACTATCCAGAATTTCAAAATACCATCATCTTCCATGGAGAAAACACTTCTTATTGGAGATTATCTAATTGGGAATAAACTAAAGTATTTTTTCACTGATCCTGAGCAGGGAGATATTGTAATATTCTATTATCCAGCCGATCCTGAAGAACCGCAACCAAGAGAAGATTTTGCAAAAATATTGGGTCCAATCTATATAGATAAAACAACCTGGCTGCCAAAATGGCATCAGAAGAAAAATGTAGTTAAACGCGTGATTGGAATGCCCGGAGATGTTGTTGAGGTTAAGAATAAATTGGCATACGTGAATGGTGAAGAGTATAAATTTGGTACCGAACAATATATTGATAGACGCAATATTTCACGCAGTGAAGGTAGAATTTACTGGGATAATGAGTTTATGGGCAGCCGTGATAATTTTGGTCCTGTAACAGTACCCGAAAATCAGTATTTTGTTATGGGTGATAATCGTGATGTAAGCGGTGACAGCCGTTATTGGGGATTTTTACCGCGTGAAGATATTGCTGGAACTCCGGCAATTGTAACATTCTCGGTCGGAGAAAAACCAATTAATTCATATCGTGATTATGTACTTAAATATCAAAGACATCTCAAAGGAAAATCTTCCGTAAGATGGGAAAGAACACTCAAGCTGATCAAGTAATCAGTTATGTTTATATTCATGTTCCTTTTTGCCTGAGAAAATGTAATTATTGTTCATTTTTTTCCGTTGAATTTTCTAAAAAAGCAAGCAGCAAATTTGTTAAATACTTAATAAAAGAGATAACTTTATTTAAACAGAAATACAATATTAAACCGAAAACAATTTACTTTGGGGGAGGTACACCTTCTCTTCTCAATGCTGAACAGATCAATTCAATCGTTTCACAATTTGATATAACTGAAGAAGAAGAAATCACATTCGAATGTAATCCAATAAATATAAATAACGAGTTTGCGGAAGGATTAACTTCAACACAAATTAATAGAATAAGTTTGGGTGCTCAATCGTTTCTGGATGATGAATTGAAAATTTTGGGACGGCTTCATAAAGCAGATGAAATTAATAATGCATACAAAATATTATGTGATCGAGGATATAAAAATATTTCTCTCGATTTGATCTACGGTTTGCCAAATCAAACTAAAGAAGATGTTGAATTTTCTTTGGATGAAATAATAAAACTTGATCCTGAACATATTTCTACTTATTGTTTGAGTTTGGAAGAAAATGTGCCTTTATTCTCTTTAGTTGATCAAATTCCCACTGATGAAAAAGTTGCTGAATTCTATTATCTGATCCGTAATAAATTGGTTTTTGCCGGATTCGATCATTATGAAATTTCCAATTTTGCTAAAACCGGTTTTGAATCAAAGCATAATTTGTGTTATTGGAATGATGAACATTATCTTGGTTTTGGTCCATCAGCTGCAGGGTATGTTGGAAACGTTCGTTACACAAATCCTGCAAATTTTGAAGAATATTACAATATGCTGAATGAGAGTAAAATTATGCAAAAGCAAACAATTCTTAAGAATAATGAACACGAAAAAGAGTATATATTCTTGGGATTGCGTAAAGCTACCGGCTTAAATTTGCAAAAATTTGAAGATAAATTTAAAACTAATTTTACAGAAAAATATAATAAAGTAATTCAAAAATTCAATAATTTACTTGAAATCAATGATAAAAAAATAAAACTGAACCCAGAAGCATATTTTATCTCCAATGAAATATTTTCAGAGTTTATGTAGCACAGACACTCTTGTCTGTGTAAAAGAAAAAACACCCGTTCAAGAGTGAATGGGAAACGAGGAAACATGAAATATATTGTTGTCGCTTTAATCTTATTAATAACTTTTTCTGCATCAGCAGAAATACTAATACCGATGGATCTGACGCAAAGGAATCATCTCAAGGCGTACGGAATCGCTTTTACAGCTTTAAAGCAAGAGATCACAGTCAAATGGCTTTTAAACTACCGTGGTGGTTCCTACCTGATACCGGATATTCAGGAGATGGAAGGTTTGTGCAACATTCGTGGTGTGGATTATGAAAGGATAAGTTCTGCGGAATTTGCTTCCATTTTAGCGGAGATCGAGCAAAATAATATGGATGTGGTTGTTTTGGAAAAGGAACCTGAAATTGCCATTTACACTCCTCCGAATTCGCAACCCTGGGATGATGCTGTAACTCTGGCATTAGTTTATGCAGAAATAGAATATAAAACAATTTGGGATGAGGAAGTTCTTTTAGGAGAATTGGATAAATATGATTGGCTGCATCTCCACCATGAAGATTTTACCGGGCAATATGGAAAATTCTATTCAAGTTATCGCAATGCAAACTGGTATAAAGAAGATGTACGTTTGAACGAAGAGCTGGCTTTGAAGTTGGGTTTTAATAAAGTTTGGAAGCTGAAGCATGCTGTAGCCGAGAAGATCCGTAATTATGTGAAGAATGGTGGATTTCTTTTTGCCATGTGTGCCGCAACCGATACTTATGATATCGCTCTTGCAGCAGGTAATACCGATATTTGTACTGAAGTTTTTGATGGAGATGGAATTGATGCTGAATATTTAACTAAATTAGATTTTTCCCGTACTTTTGCTTTCACCGATTTTGATCTGCTTCCTAATCCTTACAAATATGAATTTTCTACAATTGATGCTAGTGATTATGCCAAGCTGCGTGGAGCGGAAGCTGACTTTTTCCAGCTTTTTGATTTCTCTGCAAAATACGATCCTGTTCCTACAATGCTTACACAATGCCACACAAATATGATCAACGGATTTTTAGGACAGACAACTTCTTTTCATAAAAGATACGTTAAGAAAAGTGTGATAATTCTGGGAGAGTCGCCAGGGCTGGATGAAGTGAAATATTTACATGGAAACTTTGGGAAAGGAACTTTTACATTCTACGGAGGGCATGATCCTGAAGATTATCAGCATAAAATTGGTGATCCTGAAACAGTTTTAGATTTGCATAAAAATTCACCAGGTTACAGATTAATATTGAATAATATATTATTCCCAGCTGCTGAGAAAAAAAAATTGAAAACATAAAAACCTTTGTGATCGTTAAAAGAGCACTTAAATATTCACAAAGGTTTATATTAACTAATTTTCTTCAATATGAAACTTATATAATTTTTCTTCAGAATCACTTACAATATAGAAAGAATTTGTTTCTGCAATATATACAATACCTTCAGCTTTGGGAAAATCTAGTGAATATTGTTCTCGGACGCCATTTGTTAAATCCCATAAATAGAGCATTTCGGATTCATCGCTAACGATCCAGAATCCATCTCTAGTACTGTCGTAGCAAATACCAGAATAGTCATCGGCAAAAGATAATTCTGTTTCTGTTAGAGTTGTAAAATCAGCGCTAACTTCAATGAACATACCAGGCGTCCTTTCTTTTAGAAGAAAGAACTCACCTGAATTTCCAAGGCATAATCCTTCTAATCCTGTTCCACCATAGTATTGAGAAATGTTTAATTCAACTCGTTGTAACTCTTCGCCTTGTAATGACACATTCACTATTTCAGAGAATTCTTCTTCTGCGATCCACAATGTATTTGTGCTGATATCAAATGCAATCCCTTCTAGATCATTTCCAACAAAACTAAGAGTTTGCAATAGTTCACCGTCTAAACCAATATTATATATTTTGTTATTAGGCGGATCGTTTACCGTCCATAATGTTTGAGTGTTAGGATCATAGGTTAAACCGGATGGTTCTGCTAAATCTAATTCTATTTCGGAATCTAAAACTAAAATATATGAGTTTCCAGGTTCAGTTGTGCTTTCATCAATACTACAGGAAATAATAGCAAATAATGATAAAATTAAGGTTAAATATAATATATTTTTCATTAAACTTCCTATAAAAATAAGCAGCAGGAGCTAAGCCCACTGCTGCTTAAATTTAGTTAGTCTTATTCGTTAGATGCACCTGGTGTAGGAATAGTAAAGAGTTCCCATGTTTCGGTTCCATCAGGAAGACGACCATAAGAGATATCAGTTGTTTGTACACCGTAAGTTAATGAATCCAGAATTGTAGTTCCATCAACATCAGTTAAACCGATCTGCTCACCATCACCGGATAATTTAACATCATCAAGATGCAAGATGCCCTGTTCTGGTTCTTTATCTGCCCAGATAATCAAAAATTCACCTGGGTATATCGTTGTTGAGTCTGGATATGTAGTGGGAATTTGTGAATTCATGAGATCTGTTAGATCATCAGTGAAATACATTCCGCCAATATCACCGGCAATATTACCACCATTATAAATCTCGATCCAATCATCAAAATCACCATGTTCATCTGCAAAACAACTATCATTGCTAGCTAAGAATTCGTTGATAAAGAAGATCACAACTGGCAGATCACCGCTTCCATTTGCAGCACCCGGAGATGGCATACTGTCATAACCTGCACCAAAATAATCCCATGTGTCTTCTCCATCCGGAATACGACCATAAGAAATATCTGTTGTTTGCTCACCAAAAGTAAGAGAATCAATTATTGTTTCTCCATCAACATCAATCAAACCGATTTGTTCTCCATCACTGGAGAGTTTTACATCATCAAGATGCAGAACACCTTGTTCAGGTTCTTTATCTGCCCAAATAACCAGAAAATCTCCTGGTTCAATTGTAGTTAAATCTGGATCTGTTGTAGGGATCATTGAGTTTGTTAGATCAGTAAGGTCATCAGTGAAATACATACCGCCGATATCAACTGCTTCATCACCGGCATTGAAGATCTCGATCCAATCATCATGCTCACCATTTTCATCTACAGGTCCATAATCGTTACTCGCCATAAATTCGTTGATGACAAGAATTGCACCAGTTGTGTCTGGTCCGGTCGAGTCATCGTCATCACTACATCCCATTAGCAGGAACATTCCCACCGTTAGAATAATAAACCATTTTACAAATTTCATTTTTTCCTCCTTTGTTTTTCTTTCAATTCACACATTACAAAGAAACTTCAAAGCATAAAAGTTTCAAGCTATTTTTATTAAATATCGATTCAATTGGGTCCACCCGGTGATGCAGGATTAAGATATTCCCAGACATCAGTTCCATCTGGAACACGTCCTTCAGATTCATCATCTGGGACAACGCCAGTATTTCGCTGATCGATTATTGTACTTCCATCAGTATCTACCAAGGCAAAATCCTCATTATCGCTTAGTTTTAAATCAAGGTGTAAAGGGCCATTCTCAGGACTGCCATCTGCGATCAATACAATAAATTCACCTGGTGCTAATACTGTTAACTCAGGGTTACTGTCACTAATCATGGATAGTTCAAGATCACCAAGATCATCAGTAACATACATACCTCCAACATCAACAGTTTCAGCAGAACCGTTGTAAAGTTCTATCCAATCAGGGAAGTCACCCATAGGTCCTGCCCATGCGGCATCATTATGACTCATAAACTCATTAATCACCAGAGCATTCATTGGTTGAGGATCAACATTATTCCCAGGGGCAGTAGTATCCTCTATATCACACGCAACAAAAAAAAGTGTTGCTATCAGAATTAGATATATAATATTTTTCATAATTCCTCCTAAAAGAATAATATTGTCATAAATTGAAGGTAATTAAAATCATATCCATCAGGATAACGATTGAGAGTATTGTCATCTTCATCCCAGTATATATAATCACCTTCTGAATTTGCATTTACATTAAGATCAACCATAGAATACGCCAATTGGAATTTCACATTAGGATTAGCATACCAGTTAAGTCCAAGTGTGGTGATAATAGCCCCACCACCAAGAATTGGTCTGCCGCTGCCACTTGATAATTCTGCATCTTCATCCGTAAGACTAAGGTAACTATATCGAGCAGCTAATTCCCAAGCTCCAGTTTTTTTGTTTTTTGGCATTACTTGGCCAAATTCACCATCGTCCAAACTCCAAGGTCGTTTCTCACCAGTAAGAATCCAAGAAAGAGATGCATAACCACCATCGAATGAAGCGTTACCAGCTGTGGAATCTTCTAATCGAATTACGTTAACCATAACATATTCACCTTGAAAATGGAAGTTTTTGTATTGCAAAATTCCCTCAAAACCATAACGTAAAGCATAATCAACTTCTTTAATCTTGTCAGTATCAATCCATTCCAGATCACCATTTTTTGTTTCAGCTTCGCTTTTAAAATCCATTGTTTCGCTTTCATCAAAAGGGGTATCATATACAAAAGCAATTCCACCATGGAACAGAAGGTCATCAGATATTTGGGGAGCTGCTACGAATCTTACTGCAGCACCAGTTCCTGTTTCATCAATCTCTTTTTCAAAATCAGATTTCGCTTCATTACTCAAGGTTTGAGTATAAACTGAGCTTCTCAAATTGAAAGGAATTTTTCCTAAAGTGCCCCATTTTGAATATTCTAAACCAAATTGACGATCTGTTTCAAAAGCTAACATTGCCATTGCTCTTTCGGGAAATGTTAACAATCTTGAGGAAGTAATTTCTTCCAACCCGAACGGTTGTTTAAAATTACCGAACTTAAATTGGGCATTGTTAAAACCACTGTAACTTACCCACATGTCTTTAACTTCTACAAGTTCACCTTCAGCTACGTCGATATCCCACTCAAATGACCAAACTTTCCAAAGTTTGGTTTTTATAGCGAAACGTGCCTTCCTAAGGTTTGTTTGATTACTCAGAATATCTTCTGGATCATCCAGAAAGTAACTTCCGTTGATGTAAAACCGAGTATCAAAGCGAGTTTTAAAATTACCATCTTCAGATTCAAAGACCAGATAACCTCTGTCATCCCAGCCTAGAGATCCTAATGATGTTTCGGCTAGCAAGTTCCCAAACAATGCTAGTACGAAAATAACTAAGAATGTTTTTTTCATTTTTCCTCCATTTTTTTGGTATTAATTTTTCAGTTTTGACAGTTCTTTTTTACTATATATTTTATTTTGAAGAATTGGCCACGCAAATGAAACAAGTGCCAAAACCAATAGAATTAAACTCACAGGGCGAGTGAAAAAAATGGTATAATCTCCCATCATTACCGCTCTACGGAAGTTTGTTTCTGCAATATTCCCCAGTACAATTCCCAATACAATTGGAGCAACAGGATAATTGTGTTTTCTTAGTATCCAGCCAAATATTCCAAATCCAAGACAAGCAGCGATATCAAAAAATGAATACCTCACTGCAAAACTACCTATTATTGAAACTGTAAATATCATGGGGTAGAGTATCTTTTTAGGAACAGCTGTTACTTTAATCCATAACCTGCTACCAAAAAGACCTAGAACCAGCATTACCAGATTAGCAATAAGTAAACTTGCAAATAATCCATAAATTATTTCTGGGTTGTTGTTGAACAACTGAGGTCCAGGTGTAAGATCATGAATCATTAAAGCACCTATGAGAACGGCTGTTGAAGCGCTGCCAGGAATACCCAGAGTAAGGAGGGGAACAAGAGCCCCACCAACAGAACTGCTGTTGGCAGCTTCAGCTGCGGCAACTCCTTCCAAGCTTCCATGTCCAAATTTTTCTGGTTCTTTACTTGTTCTTTTGGCCACATCATAAGAAATAAATGCAGCAATTGTAGCACCAGCTCCTGGGAAAATTCCAATGAGAGTTCCCATAATTGATGATCTTAATATAGTTAACTTCAACTTCCAATAATTCATTAGTGATGGCCATTTGGTTTTTTCTAATTCAACCTTCTTACTTTTAAAATTTTGTTCATCTATTTGTTTGAATACTTCACTCAAAGCAAAAAGACCGATCAAGGCTGGTATCAGTGAAAATCCATCATAAAGATGAACCGAACCAAAAGTGAATCTGCTAACACCCGAAATTGGATCAATTCCAATAGTATTAATAAGCAGACCAAACATAGCGGCA
>JAYEKK010000047.1:0-4954 GCA_034660955.1 Candidatus Cloacimonadota bacterium
ATAGAAAATGCTAATAAGATTCTGGGAATGATAAAATAGATTGTAATCGTGAAGGATGCTAAGACGCAAAGAAAAGAATAAATTGTTAACCTGCTGGTTTTTGTTAATCCAGCAGGTTTTTTCTATTTCATAAATTTCTGCTCTAACTCAAGTAGTTTTCTCTTGATCTTAATCCCACCACCAAAACCACCGAGATCACCACTTTTACGAATAACTCTGTGGCAGGGAATAATTATCGGGATCGAGTTTTTACCGTTTGCATTTCCTACAGCTCGAGACTTTTTATTATCTCCAACTCTTTCTGCCAGTTGCTGATAAGAGATCGTTCCTCCATAAGGAATTTTTTTGAGTTCATGCCAAACTGATAATTGAAAATCCGTTCCAATTAATTTAAGTGGGATATCAAATGTTTTCCTTTCTCCGGCAAAATATTGTTTGAGTTGTTTCTCAGTTTCAATTAGAACTGGAATATCAGAATTTGTAATTTTTTCTTCATTGCCAAACCTGACCTCAATTAGAAATTCTCCATCGGAAACTAGTAATAGATTTCCGATGAGATTTTGCACATTTCTGTAAAATAAATTAGAGTCTAACATATCTTATTCCTTCGTATGGTCAATTCTCCGAATTGACCGCTTTCTCGTTGCATAGCTCATGCTATGCAACGCATATTTACAGTTTTCATCACACAGCAGGAGCTGTATGACGAGATGATCTTCCACCTCACCATCGTTCCCTCTCCTAAATATAGGCGAAGGATGTCGATGTTTAAAAAACTGTCTTTCTGAAAGATTCTACTTGGGTAATCTTACGAAGAATCTCAGTTTTTTTGAGTTGTAAGGAATTATGACAACGACTTAAAATTAACACTGACATTTCAACTCGTGATGCCCTAAAGTAGTAAACTTAGATTCCCAATACTCCAGAAATACGTTTAGAGAAACAATTAATATTGGAGCGGATTGCGGGTCTCGAACCCGTGACCTTCAGCTTGGGAAGCTGATGCTCTACCAACTGAGCTAAATCCGCTCTTATTAAAACTATCATATACAAAATGAATTAATGTTTCATTTTTATGCAAGTATTTTAATATTTCTTTAGTTCCGATTCAATTAGATCATGAGTTGAATTAAGTGATTCTATCAGTTTATTTAGCTTGTCTTCATAGATATCACCTGTCCATTCATCCATCCAGATCTTCTTGAATTCAATTGCAATACAACAGGCTGAATCGGGGAAATTATTGTGTATCCAACGTGAGAAATGTCCACCAGGGAATTTCACATTTATTCTGGCATCCAAAGATCTACCGAAATAATCGAAAGATGTAATCTTGTTTTGAATTGTATCTACTAATGGAAACCATTTTTCAGGCATATTATTTGTTCCAATGATGATCTCTGGATTTAGTTTTGGATCATCAAAGCCTGTTTTTAATCCTTTTCTATGATGATTATAAGAGTGAATATCATAGACGAAGAATCTTCCAAACTTCTTTTCTAATTGAACAAAGTGATTTTTAGCTGAAGTATAAAATTCATCATATTTTGCCAAACTTTGTGAAATCACCAGATCTGATGGAGTTTCTTTTCGAGTTTGAATATCCCAGGCATCTTCCGGGTTTTTATAAATACATTTTTCAGCAGGCCGGTTCAGATCAACTTCAAAACGACTGGTTCTGCCAATTATTGTATTAGAAGAGAATTGCGTGAATCGTTCAGTGAAAGGGTCTTCCTCCATCAAACGTATATCTTCCGATATAGCCAGGTTCTCCTGCACTTCCTTCGATACATTATGTCCATTATGAATTGCAGTACAAACGATTGGAGATTCATATTTGAAGTTGAATTCAGCTAAATGATTCATTAAACCCAATCTCCTTTTTCCCTCTATGAAGGGGACATTAGTCGTCCTCGCAAAAGCAGGGATTAATAATTATCACATACTTACATCACAGATTCCCGATCATGTCGGGAATGACAACAACAACAACATTCTTCTTGCATTTCTTATGTTCCCTCTATTTAATGAATTCTGCATAATAAGAAAAGATATGTCTTTCTGAGGATTAACTTACATAGACATTCGACGAAGAATCCGTCTGAGCCGGACAAGTCTCATTATAAGCGAAGATCCTTCGTAAGAAAAATGGACAGAATTCCTCAGGATGACAAAAACACTCTATTATGCAGAACCCTTTCCCTCTATTTATTAAAGAGAGGGACAGCAGGGTGAGTTCTATATTACTTAACCATCAATTCAACATTTTCATCAGGTTCGGAAATAATAACAGCTTGATCTTTAAAATATTTATTTGCTGCAGCTTTGATCTGAGCCGGAGTTATTTTCCTATAAATTTCTGAAACTCTATCAATGTAGTCATAACCCAATCCTAATGCTTCAAAATGAGTGATATAATAGGGAAGAGAATTCTCATTCAGCATAGCCTTAAGCATCTTTTCGTTCTCATCAATGGCACTATTTAATTCATCTATTGGGACATCTTCCGTCATTAGTTTTGTAAGCTCGTTCACCATCACTTCAATTAGTTCATCTTTCTTATCAATAGAGGTTTGACTGTTCAATTTGAAATAACCAAAATTTTCGGAAGAATGAAATTGCGGGAAAGCATAATAGGCAAGATTATTAGTTCCGCGCACTGCCTGATGAAGTCTGCCGCGTGAACCTGATAGGATCTGGTTTATCAATCTCATCACAATGTAATCTTCTGTGGCAAGAGGCGGGGCAGGACAGTAAATATCCAGGTTTACCTGTTCGAATTCATATTCATTCAAAAAAGTTTCACTTATATCAGGGATCTTGGTAAAGTACTTTTCTGCTTTAATTTTCTTATCCGGCATGTTTTTCTCTATGTCTTTCGCTATTTCTATTGCTTCTTCTTTGGTTAAATCTCCAAATAAAGTTACAATAAGTTTTTCCGAATTAAAATAAGTATTATGCAATTCCTGAAGATCCTTTTTGGTTAATGAAAGAATAATATCTTTTTTAGTTTCACTGGAAAGTCCGGCACGAAAATCGGCGAATAGTACTGAATTAATATAATCTCTATGAGCAGTTGCAGCCCTGCTTTTAGATCGCTTATAACTCGCATTAGTTTCTTCCTTGGCAAGAGCAAGCTCCCTATCTTCAAAGCTTGGTTTCTTGAATGCATCGAACAGCATTTCTTCCAATTTATAATAATCGGCTTTTAGACATTTGAACTCAATACTGGTTCCATTAGTTGAACAACTGGTACTAAAGGAAATTGCATGATCTTCCTTCCATTCAGTAATATCTAATGAACTGAATTTTTTTGAACCGCGGAACATCAGATTAGTCATAAATGAGAGAGTACCGGCATTTTCTATTGTTTCATAATTAGTTGAGATGGGAAGATGAAGGATCGCATTGATCAGTGGTTTTTCAGTATTCATTTTATGAAGAAGGATCAAGTTGTCATTTAGCTGAATTTTCTCGATATCAGTTTTCACTATCGCTGCTACCTCTTCTTTTTCTAATAAAGCTTTTGTGCCTTCCGGTACTGCTTTGAAGATAACCCTATTTTTTGGAATTAAATGCTTCCTTAGTTGAGCTGAGAGATCATCAACTGTTAATGATTCTAAGATCTGCATCTCAATTGGATAGTGATCTGGAACATTATATAACATCATCAACCAGCCAATATTATTCGCATCACTGGAAACTCCGGGAGTTCTTAAAAGCTTATGTGCTTTTACACGGTTAATGTAATTCTCAAGCTCATCTTCAGTAAATCCACCTAAACTGTATTTTTCAATCTCCTCATCGATTATAGAAATTATCTTGTCTATATCCTCAGATCTTTTTGGTTCAAAATGGATAGTGATCTCACCTTCGGTAGCAACAGGAACACCGGAAGCATAAGCATAAAACCCTCTGCTATTTACTAACTGAAGTTCTTCAACAAGTTTATAACGTATCGGCGATTGACGTTTTGAAAATAGAATATTAAAAGCTACATTTAAAGCGGTAACATCAACATAATCTTCAGCAGTTCGTATTGTGGTCATATAAACTGATGGTGATTCAACGGCAAATTCTTCCGTATATTCAATTGTGCCTTCTCGCTGATTTTGTCTGGGCTGGAATATAGGCTCAATTTGCTTACGTTGGAAATCCTTAAATGAGGCTTTTACTTCTTCCAGCATCTCTTCCGCTTCAAAATCACCAACTGCTACAAAGACCATGTTGTTAGGAACATAACGAGCTTTGTAATAATCTTGTAATTCATCTCTGGTAATTGTTTTATAAACATCCGTATAACCGATCACGGGATATCTTTGATTGGAATTTGGATAGACAAGTTCACTATGTCTTTGATAGACTTTGGAATGGGGAGGAGTTGACCGCATAACGATCTCTTTAAGTATTACTTCACGTTCTCTGGCAACTTCAAAAGAATCGCAAATACAAGCCTGCATCTGCTCAGAAAGATTCTGCAGAGCCATGTCTTTATAAGCTTTATCAACTGTTATGTAAAATGCAGTTGCAACTTGATTTGTATAAGCATTAACAATTGCACCCATCTCTTTGCCCATCTTATTGTATTCGTCTTCAGTATGGAATTCAGTTGAGCCGCTGGAAACAACGTGTTCTAAATAGTGAGAGATCCCGGCTCCCAGATATCTCCCTTCGTTAACTGAACCGGTTTTTACAAAACAATAGAATCCGATTGATTCATTCAGCTTATTCTCTTTTACAACGATCTGCATTCCGTTCTTTAAGGTCGCCTGAAGCATCTCATTTGCGAATAATCCGGATATTGCGATCATGATAATAATTGTTAATAATATTTTTCTCAAAATCTCCTCCAGTACATATATTGTTTTTTTGCTATTTTTATTATGCATTTTTTGTTCCCATTGATTTTGCATAACAGTTTTTTTTATAGAAAATAAAGTATTTGACAAATATA
>JAYEKK010000048.1:0-3902 GCA_034660955.1 Candidatus Cloacimonadota bacterium
CTGAAGATTTTATGCAACCAGCCCAAGTTGCAAAAGGCGGCTATAGTCCGGCAATGCGTTATGGAGTGAGAAATGTGTCCAGGGATCAAGATCCTGCACCGGAGTATTCCTTTATTCCGAATGGTGATGGTGATAATACAACTTACCTAACAAGTTCGTATTATGATTACATGCCCTTCAGTTACAACGGACATAACCTAAGAAAACAACCTGCAGTTTCACAACCATTGGGTTATCCAGCAGATGGCTGGTATGTAACTTATATGCGTTCAGAAACACAAGCAGTTGGTACAGACCGTAGAGCTTATTACAGTTATATTAATTCTGATGGAACACTTGCAGAGAGTAATGCAGTTAATCCAGATATCAATCGTGAAGGTTTCACAACTCTGGCGATCGACTCTTATACAGGTGATCCTTTTACTGCCTGGCATTCAGTAGTAGAGCCTGATGGAAGTTACGATAGTCACATGTCTTATGCAATATTCCATATCACAGGTACACCTGGTAGCTGGAGAACACCATTTATTCTTTTTGATAATCCGGAAATAAGTGAACCATTTACAGGGCATGGAGATGATGAATTTATCTGGCCTCAACTTTGGATTGGACCATCTCCAGTTTTTGGACACAGAAGAGTTCATGCTTATGGGAATAATTTCACAAATAATTCTGCTGATCAGGGTAACTATAATAGTCTGTACAGCTATGCAGATTTCAACGATGATGATTTAACAAATACATCAGATCTTGATTGGACTGTAACCACATTCCCATATTTTGATGAAATGCATTATAATAATGTAGACCGTGTTAATAAAGACTTAATCGTAAGTGAAGTAGACGGACAAGTAATTTTCTTTGGTTCTATCGGAGATTCTCTTTTAGCATTGTATAGTGATGATTACGGTGAATCATTTACAAAATACGTTCAAGATATCAAGCAGCCATTAGTAAATCCAACTTATTTTAATGAACCAAATCACTTCTTATGGTATAATGATGATGGAACAACTCCATCTACAATGTTTATTGTTCCTTCAAATGATCTTAGTCACTATAATGGTGTACTAACAGAAAATAATACAAAAGTTGTTTGGATGAGCGGTATGAACTATAACTCACAAGAAAATATTGATGGTCAACTTTATATGGCTGCTTATCAATATCCAAAAATATTCTCATTTGATACAATAACACATGAATTTGATTTTTATGATCTGGATGTTCAGGGTGTTGATCCTGCTGACGAGGTAATGGCCATTGCTTTTGACCTAGATGAAGATGGTGAAGTAGATGAATACTACGAAAATGGTGAACCAATATTAGCTATGAGCTGCCCTAGCTGGTTCTATAATTCAGATGGTGGGTGGCAAGATGCATATTTCCATGAAAGTAATTGTAAAATAGTTGCAAATGAAGATTGGGTTGTGCTTGTATGGCATGATGGTGCAAAGCTTCAAGCGGCTTATTATGAACAAGAAGGATATGATGGCTGGGTAGAACAGCCTGAGATCGCTATCAGCATTTCTGGAGATGGTGGTGCAACCTGGTCAGATACCAGATACATCAATGCAAATCCACTTGATGCAGTAGTAGATCCTGCGGGTCACTTTGACGGTAATTATGCACCAGAATTTGAAGGTATGCTTCCTGTGAATATTTCTCTTGGTAATAAACTTGAGATTCTAAGCAATGTACCTGGTAACCGCCATGCAAAACTTCATTTCGTATTTATGGATGATGCAAATTATGGCTCAGCCGCAGGTCAAACGGTTAACGGTGGCACATTTACAAGCAGTGCACTTCGATATGCTGCTATTGACATCAACTTTGAAGAGAGCGTCTCTTCTGATGATATAACCGTAATACCTACTGCAGATCTTTTAGCTCAGAACTATCCAAATCCATTCAATCCGATCACAACAATATCTTACAATATGATTGAAGCAGGTGATGTTTCTATCGAAGTGTTCAATATAAAGGGGCAAAAAGTGAAAACACTTATTAACGAACAAACAGAAGCTGGAGATCATACGATCGTTTGGGATGGTACAGACAACAACAGCCAGCAGGTATCAAGTGGTATGTACTTCTATAAAATGAAATCTTCAAATTATACCAGCACAAAGAAAATGATCCTAATGAAATAGAAATTAGAAGTTAGTAATTAGCAATTAGCCCCGGTTTTCCGGGGCTTTTTTATTATCATTCATGAACATGTTCTTAAAAAACCTTCAAGGTTTTTAAAAACCTTGAAGGTTTGGCTTATTACATCATTTTAGAGCGTTTAATAAGATATTTAAGCAGATCATCTTCAAATGGTGTATCGGTTGTGATGGCATTATATTCAATGCGGGATTCATGGCATTTATCTTTTAAAAATTGAACATTTCCTTCATACGCCCGTAAATAATCTTTCCTGATCTGCCATGGTGAAACCGTGATCTTCTCACCTGTTTCAGAATCGATAAATTCAGTATCACGTTTATAATCAAAATCAGTTTCCTGTTTATCTTGAATATGGAACAAAATAACTTCATGCTTTTGGTGACGGAAGTGCATAAGTCCCTGCATGATTTTTTCAGGATCGTCAATCATATCGGAAATGAGAATAATAAGTCCGCGTTTTTTTACTCTATCAGCCAAAGAATGCAGAACACTCACCGTGCTGGTTTTATCTTCTGCTTTTAAATTATGGAGTTCCTTAAAAATGATATTCAAATATGATTTCATTGAGCGTGGTGGAATAAGATTTGTGATTTTATCCGTGAATGTAAGCAAGCCTACAGCATCCTGTTGTGAGATCATTAAATAGGAAAGAGCCGATGCCAGAGCTTTGGTGTATTCCAACTTGGAAGATGTTGCCGATGAGAAGCCCATAGATGCACTATGGTCGACAATAATGTAACACTTAAGGTTGGTTTCCTCTTCGTAGCGTTTGATGTAATAACGGTTAGTTTTACCGTATATTTTCCAGTCCACATTTTTAATTGGGTCTCCCGGATTGTATTGCCGGTGATCTGAGAATTCTATACTGAATCCATGATAGGGAGATTTATGAAGTCCGGTAATAAAACCTTCTACTATTAATCGTGCACGAAGATTAAATTTATCAATCTTTGCGATGAATTCTTCTGTGAGATATTGTTTATTTTTTAGCATACTCAAACCAAACCTTCAAGGTTTCCAAAACATCTAGAACCTTGAAGGTTTCCAAAACGCTCAAGAACTCTAAAACCTTCAAGGTTTTCAAAATGCTCAAGAACTCTAAAACCTTGAAGGTTTGTTAATTGTTTATATTTCATAATCATCTATCTCTACATTTGTAAAATTCATAAGATCTTGTTTTGATGAAAAATATGAAAATATAAAATCTTCATCAATAAATGAACTATTTATAACACCCATATACTTTGGATATGAAGAGTATTTCCAATCTAATAAGTTGGAAACCAGATTGTGTTTTATTGGATTTCTATGAATATATCGAGATGCTCTAATTAAATAGTTCTCTGTAGTAATATTTTTTGATCTTGGATTTCTTTGAAATAGTGAACCACGTCTATTGTATTTTCGGTTGAATGCTTTTGCATAAGAGTTATGTAAATTTGAAATTTGCTGCTGAATAAAATTGTTTATTTTCAACTCATTTTTTAAATATTTATAATGCGATTTTGTTTGATACTCAAATATCTTCTCACTTTCTTTCACTTTTATTAGAAAGTGATAATGATTAGGAAGTAAACAATAACAAAATGTTTGAAAGATAGGAGTTAAATATTTGTTATATTTTTTTAAAAAGAATATGTAATTTCCTTTTTCTTTGAATAACAAGTCTTTATTCGAATTTGCTCTTGTATAAATATGAAAAACTTTTCCGCATTCAAAATTCATTTTTT
>JAYEKK010000048.1:4002-18244 GCA_034660955.1 Candidatus Cloacimonadota bacterium
TCAGTTGGATCATTCTCTTTTGGTACAACTTTCCATTCTTGTTCTTCATGATCAAAATCGGCAATTTTATCCAGTGAGAGTTTCATATATTTTCCACTGGCTGTAACGGCAACAGAACCATCTGGCAAAAGTAATTCACCAGAACCAAAGAAAAAACGTTTATTTTGATCAGTGATCCTACCTACAACCCTTAGTTCCTCATCATAAGGAACAGGTCGCTTAAATTTAACATTTAATTCAATTGTTACACCCCAAATGTTTTCATTTTCTATCATGATAGCACGACCCATTGTTTCATCCAGGATAGTACTGGCAATGCCGCCATGCAGCCTGCCGGGATAACTCTGATGATTTTCACCTGGTTTGAAAATAGCTACCAACTCGTTATTTTCCAATTCGTAAAATTCAGAATGAATTCCAAAATCATTCTTCAATCCGCACACAAAACAAGATTTACTATTCTGATGCTTTCTTCTGACTTTATGTTTCATAATTGCTCCTGTTTATGCTCTTCTTAATTATTTCATACCGGAGACTTGCTTATTAACAAGAGTTTTTAGGTCTTAATAATTAGATTTTATATTTCCGTTTTCATCTGTTTTTAAGAGCCACATACTTCGATTGTTATTTTCAAATCTTGTATATCCACCTACTATGTAGCTACCATCAAAACATTGAACTGATGAATAACCAGCACTTTGATTTTCATTATATTGATGTGATACATTCCACATCATATTACCATTATTATCTATTTTCATTAAGAGTAATTTCTGATTTACATACCAGCCAATATCAGTCCAACCAGATAATATATAATTATTGTCAGAAGTTATGTTAATTGAACAAATATTATCTCTAGGTTCTAAATCATATGCATTAATCCAATTTTCCTGTCCATCTTCATCAATCTCTATCATGTATAAATCGTTGGTCTTTCTTCCTACAATAACATAGCCATTATTTGCACGTTCAATAAAACCTGAACGGACATAACTGTCAGATAAATCAAAAAAAGAAGACCACCAAACTAATTCACCATTTGCATCTAGTTTTCTTACTCTTAAATTTTTATAAAAACTATCAGGACCATATTCGTAACTACCAGTAATAATTATCTCATCAGAATCTGTTTGAATAATATCATACCCTGTTTGAACTCCACCATATGCAATGTATTCCCATTGCATATTACCAAATTTATCAGTTTTAATTGTTCTTGTATGTTCGTAAAAATTACTACCATTTAAAGTGCCAAGTAAAGCATATCCACCATCATTAGTTTTTGTCATAGAATTTATTTTGTTATGCCCATTAGCATAATATTCTTTCTCCCAAATGACCTCAGCGGAATCATTAATTTTAACTATCATCATATTTAGTGGATATCGATTATTTTCTTGAGACATGTATCCCGCTAAAATAAAACAATCATCATCGGATCGAACCATATCGGTGCTTACAATCCAAGATTTGTCATCGAAGATTTTAAGTAATAGCTGATTCCCCCATTTATCTACTTTCATAAATGTAGTATATGTTCGAAGAGTTCCCAAAGTAACACTTCCTAATAAAGCATAGCTTCCATCATCTAACTGAAGAACTTTGGTTATTCTGCAATTATTAGATGGATTATACAATATACTAAAATTGTTTATCTCATCACAAATGAACGATCTGGTAATACTCCAATTACTTGGATGACCAAACTGGTCAAATGCTTTTATCCTCCAAAATAATTGATCAGTCTCATCAAGAATTGTTGAATATGTAGTATCAATGATATTGATTTCATAAATAACTTCATTGAAATCTATATCTTTTGCAATTACTAAACGATAATTTGCTGCATCAAGATAGGAATTCCATATAAAGTGAATTTCATTTCCACTCAAAATAAATTCGTTATTTTCAGGTTGTACTAGTTCAGGAAAATTATCTAAACCTTCAGGTATAGTAACTTGAATTTCGGCAGGGATGCTTTCATTCCCATTTACATCTGTTGCTTTAACTAATATTGAATGAAGATTACCATCTGAATAATAGTAAGGATTTAAATAAGCATTATATTCCGGCTCATCATCAGATTTTATCAATAAAGAATCTAAATAAAAATCTACTTGCTTAATTCCTTCGTTATCAGTAACGTCTACATCTATAATAACGGGTTTTGAAATTATTGCTCCGTGTTCAGGATTAATTATTACTACACTTGGTAGTTCATTATCTACCTCTACAGCCTTTGTGCAATTTGTTAAAATGATAGTTGTAAGTATGGCAATAAACAACAGTATTTTAATAATTCTTCTATTCATAATATGCTCCTAGTTTTAAACACGTCTCATTAAGTAATTATTAATAAATATATCCAAATTATTTTTTACTAACACAATTGATTTAGCAATGTATAAGATATATATTCACTATTCCTTTTCTTTCTTCTTAGTTCCAATAATAATTGAAGCTGGAAAAAGAATTACATAAGCAATTATCAGCAAAACGGGTGAGATTGTTTTATCTCCGGTTCCCATAATTATATATCCTGCAATAGTTGTGATAAATGCGATTACCAATAGGATTATGTTAGTTTTATTAAATACAAATTTCATGTTATCTCCTTCTTCGTCCTTCGACTCTGCTCCAGTCTTTGCCATGCTACGACTTGGCAAGCAGGATGACACGAGCGAAAAATTACATTTTATTTAATATTTCTTTAGAAAGTTGAACAGATTCTTTTTCGTTGTTCAACTCAATTGCTAACTTAAAATAATATTTAGCTTTTTTCTGTTTATTTAATCCAAGATATATTTCTCCGATATGATAGGCAATTTCGCTGTTATTTATCTTTTTTGAAAGAGGAACTATCATCGCTTTAAGTGCTTCATCATATCTTTGTTGTTTATAATAAAGCCAGGCAAGACTGTCCCAGATCATTTCACTTTCCGGCATCAATGAAATAGCTTTTTCCAAATAGACTTCAGCTTCATCATATTTTTTTATGATTTCATACTTAGCAATGAAATAACCTGTAGCATTAAGTAAGTCAGGATTTTCCGGATAAAGAGCAATTCCTTTTTCCAGAATAATTAGTAAGCTGTCTTGCGTATCATATTTTTCACCAAGAAATGAGCAGTTAGTAAATGTAGAAACATCTGGTTGGGGATTGGTTTTAATCTCTTCTTTCAGGATAGAATAAGCAATCGAATCGTGTTCGGTTCCAAACAGCAAACTGGCAATAAGCTCATTCGGCGTGATCTTTATTCCTTCGATATCAGCCAAGAGCGATCTTGCTTTTGGGATGTCCATAGCATTTTGAATATAGGCAAGAGCCACCAGAAGATTGAGTTCGTTTTCGTTAATAAAACTATCAGGGAGCTTATTTAGTAACTCGAGTGCGATTTCTTTCTTTTCAAATTCAGTATGGAAAATTGCCAGCAGATAATTTGCCTTTGTTTTATCATCTGAAATGTTTAAATATTGTAATAGAAGTTCATACATTTTTGCTTTTCGTTTTAGATCCTTAGAAAGATCAACCTCGAAAATATAACTGTGGATTGTATTGATGTCATTGGCTTTTAGTAGGTTGTTCGCTGCTTCTGTATAATTACCTGTAGATAGATAAAGATCGGCAAAATAGGTATAGAAAGATGATGCAAATTCTTCTGTTATTTCTCCGGATTCCTCGATTGCAAGTCCTGCCGTGATACCAGTATCAGTATCATTTTTTCTAATTGCAGAGAAGAAGAGGTATTTCAAAATATCATGAGTTCCAACATCAAAACAAATATCCTTATTCTCTAATATTTTATCATACTGTCCAAAAAAGAAATATCTTCCAATCAGATAGGTTTTTATTTGTGCAGAAAGCAATCTGTTGTTATCAATATGATTCTGGATCAATTCTAAAACTTTATCTTGTGAGCCTTGTTTTTCATAATATGTGAGCAGTGGTGTCAAGCTTGCTTCATCAGCCCATTTTTCGTAAGCACGATTATGTATTTCAAAACTTTTTACTGAATCAATTTCACTATATAACTCAGCAATTGTCAGTACCAGTTTTTCTTCATCCCATGGGAATTTTATTGCTTTTTTAAGAAGCTTAATATTTCCTGATGGTTTGGTGTTTTGCTGGAAGACATAATATGCTGTCAGATTTCGCATGGTTGGTTGTGTTTTAATAGCCTTTTTAAAACACTTTTCTGCCATTTCATTCTGTTGTTCGTCGCGGTAAGATTCGGCTATAATTGAATAGATTTTCTCCGATTTTATATTTTTGTTACAGAATTTTTTTCCAAGTTCAATAATTTCAGAATTTGCCGATTTATCAAAAAAAGTTTTTAATGCTAAAGCTTCCATTAATGTTTCTTTAAGGTAAACATTGTTGGAATCAGCCTCTACTGCTTTTTTATATAATTGAACTGCATTTTCAAAATCGTGTTGCAGCATTGCTTCCTGTCCAAAGAGAAAGTAATTCTCAGCAGCAAAATTTGGTTGATAAGATATATTTTTATTAACTGTGCATCCTGCAAAAATTAGTGGAATGAGCAGAAGTTTATAGAAAATCTTCATGAAGTTTTAGAATGTCATATTATAAATGAGAGTGATCGATCTATCACATCCTTGAGTATCAGGATGATTCAAGAGCAAATCGTAAAACGATATTTTGATAATAAGTGCTTCCGTGAAATGCAGATCCACCGAAGCATTAAAAAATCCTCTACCTTTGATGAGACTAGCTTCATTATCATTCCAACCGGTATCATATTCTGCTAATAATACGATCATATCTCCTATTGTCTTATCGAAACCAACAAAAAGATTTGGTTCATCATCTTTATCTTCAGTTTCTAGGCTGTAGTTAATTCCGCCATGAACACCTATATTTCCAAATAGGAAGAAGTTCTTACTGACCGTAAGATATACGCCTTTAGATTTTATATCATATCGTTTTTGAGATTTATCATATCTTCCGTGTCCTTGAGAATCGTAACCAATGGCAATAGCTGGAAGCTGATTATTCTCATCCATAAGCCGCACTTTTGCATTAAATTCAACTCTATCATGCCATTGAGGGTTTTCATCGCCAACTATTTCTTCAGCACCATAATTCACACCAAACATAAAACGCGGGAAAAGTCCTACTCTTGTTCCTATCAACAAACCGTTGTCTTTGTATATCTTGGCAGTAATCTCTGCTTCACCCTGTTGTAAAATACCGGCAGTAGGTATATCAATCAATGTGTTAAGCTCAAATGCAAAAACGCTTATTGAAATTATTAAAAGGATAAATAAGATACTTAGTTTTCTCATTTTTAATCTCCTTAATTATTCTGTTTTTTTAAGTTTCAATGTTTTACTGATAATCTCCAATTCATAGAGAGCTTCCAGCTTTTCCCCATCGGGATAATATACCGAATTATCTACAAGATAAACCAGCTCACTCACTTCATCATAAAAAGCAAAACTTTGGAAAGCACCACCTACAGAATGTTTTTTATTCTGCCATCTTCCAGTCAAACGCCAGCCCTGATGTCCGGCTAGTTTATACTTTTCCATTCTCACATCTCTATCAGAGAATTCATCTTCGTCATAATATTTCCAGCTTATATTCTTGCGAGCTTCTTTAAGCCAATCTCGATCAAATTCATCTTTGGGAATTTGCTGAAAATACACTGAAATATATCTGTCCGGCTTATTTCTTAACCGAGCAATGAATGAAATAAAATTATTTATGGTATCATTTTTGTAAAGTATATATTTTTTTGGAAGTTTTAGTGACCATGGAAAAGTAGCAAATCTATCGTCAGAATAAACAGGAGTTTTGTATAGCTGTCCACTGATGCGATCAAATAATTTTTCTTTGAATAGATCAAAAATATTATGAGATTGCAAAATATTAAATTTCAGCAGATTTAGCTCATTGCTACCCAGTATAAAAAGCACAAACTGATCATTTGCCCACACATTATCTTTTGTGTACATTCCAATTAGATTCTCATTAACTTCAGTTTCTACCTTAGAGCCCATGATTTCTTTTATATATGTTGATACTTTGTCATTTGATTCCAGATCACAAAAAAAGATTAGATTATTAAATTTATAAAAATTGTCTAAATTATCTATTGGAGCTCGTTTAACAATGAACACTTTCTCATTTTCGGTTGTAAATCGGACTCTTTCTAACGTTTTTATTAAATGGCTTTTCGCATATTTCCATACATTATCATCAGCAAAAACATATACAGTCTGCTTATGTCCCCATGACATCGGTTTATGAGGATCTATCACCTTGCTTTTTGTTCTATGGAGATTATCCTTTGAGGAACATCCTAGAATTAAAAGCAGGATTATTCCAAAGACTAAAATGCTTTTATTCATGGTTCTCATTATTTGCCTTTACGTTCTTTTGGAGAGAAATAAGTTATACCGGAAAGTACCGTTATAACGGCTGTGATCCAGAAGAAAATGTTAAATCCAAATAGGAATTTTGAATGCAGTGTCTGCTCAAATGGGTATAATGTTTGTATCGAATAATATAACAAAGCTGCAATAATTCCGGTCAATTGGAAAGTTGTTTTTACTTTTCCCCACACATTTGCCGGGATGTAGATTTTTTTTGTTGTATAATAATGTCTCAATAATGTTATCATTATCTCTCTAAATAAAATAATATAGAACACATAAACACTCATCATTTTTATAGGTTCGGAAATTAATGCAATCAACGCCAGTAAGGTTAGTAATTTATCGGCAAGCGGATCCATGATCTTCCCAAAATTGGTAACAACGCCAAATCTGCGAGCAAGTAAACCATCAAAAATATCGGTGATACTGGCAATGATAAAGACAAATGTTGCCCAAATAAAGTGGTATTGTATATCTGAGTAATAGATGAGCCAAAAGAAAATCGGAACCATGAGTACTCTGAATAGAGTTAATGAATTAGGTATATATTTTTTCATTTCAGGTTTTCTCCTAAAGCTATACCCGCAAATAATGAACCGATGGCTAATGTTAATAATTCTACGCCAAAGAAACGATAATCAATTTCAATGTGAAGTAATTGAAAATAGATCAATGCATAATAAATAGCTACATTGAGAATAAGCGGTATAAAGCAAAGATATAATGAATTAACAAAAAATTGTTTTCTTCGTTTTCCAATTTGACCGCCGGAAGAATAATAAATTTTCCAGAAAACATTATTTTTCATTTCAAAATGAATTCTAAGGAAAATCGAAATGAATAGTATGAAAATAATAAATAACCCAAAACCTATATGGTAACCATTAGTAAGAAATAATATTTTGTTTTGGTTTTCTTGCCAATTAGCATTATTAAAATAGTGGATAACTGCAGGAGAATATTCTAATAGCGTTCTTTCTAATTCAAGTTTCTGTTCAATTCGGAACTTTTCTCCCACAAAGTTTATCTGCATTGCTGTGGGGAGTAAGTATGATCTTAGTATCTCATCACTGTCTCCCAAATTGTAATTATTTATCAACGTTTGAGCAATAATAGAATTCTCTATTATAATTATGTTTTTTATATAATTGCTACTCTCGATCTTTAATTTTAGTTGTTCAAGTGTATTTTCCTGCATAGCAAGAAGCATCATTGGAGAAGCAGAAATATTACCTTCAAAAACATCCTTTTGATACTCATATCCTAAATGAAGTAGATTCCATCCAAGAAGGATTATGAAAATAACAATGATTTGAAAAGAGATTCCCTTTTTCACAATTTCACCACTTTGTTGTCCTGAATTCTGTAATGAGTGTCAAAATTATCGAGTTTTCTTTTTGATGTAACGATCAATGAAGCCCCGCTATTTATGGCAAAATTGCAAATTTCTAAAGCAGTGATCATGTTCTTATCATCGAAGTAATTTTCAAAATCATCTACAAGGATGATCTGTGGAAGCTGAATTACTGCCCGAATTAATTCAATGAATTTCTTTGATGAAGATGAAAGTGTTTTAACCTTATTGCCTATCTTATCTCCAAGCTGGGAAGTCATGCACAATTCCAATATCTTTTGCTTTTGCCTGGCAGTTACTTTTGGCAGCGGTATGATAATGTTCTTCCAAACAGATTCATTCATAAGAAGGTGCGAAGTATTATCTATAAGAATGGTTTTTTTCTTTTTTTTATAAAATAATAACGGCTTATCCTTAATTAGGATCTGTCCGCCGAAATTGTAGTAATCTCCATGTATTGATCTCAGTAAAAGTGATCTTCCTGTATCGTTATTCCCAAAAATGTTCACTCTCATACCGCTTCCGATAAGCATCTCGTTTATCAGCATGAATTTTTCATTCTCTCTGGATAAGGAAAATCCTTCTATCTTAAGCATGAACAAGCTCCACAATAATCTTTTTTTTCTTTTTTTCTGAATCTAAAACAAATTTTTTCCTTGCTTTCAGGTCAACCTTTTTTGCAAAATTATATAGTTCCTGTTCCCTGTTCTGCGGATAAAGAATAAATGCATTGCCATCTTTCTTTAAATTTCTTCTTACACATTTCATAATATCCAGAATATTACAGGTTGTTTCATGCCGGGAAATTGCCCGTTCTACTATTGGACTTATCCTGCCCTTATCTTTTGGAAAATATGGCGGGTTGGAAATTATCAGATCATACTTCCGTGACGATGTAAACGCTCGGAGATCAGCTTCTATAAAGGTTGAAGATGTCTTGGATAACTTAGTATTATCCTGGCTAAGTTTAACCAGATGTCTCTGGATTTCAATTCCCATGATCTTCAATTTCGGATGATAATGAGATAACATAATAGAAATAATGCCATTTCCGCTACCCAACTCAAGCAAATTAATATTTTCCTGTGAAATTTGTTCTGAAACAGTTTCTACAAGGAATGCAGAGTCAGATGTTATTGAATGTCCACCTCTGGTTTGAAAAATGGTTTTACCAAATGGAAGCTGTACGGAAGTAAGCATAGGTTTTCTTATTTAATGTTCTGTGTGTCCAAATCCACCGCTTCCACGATCTGTTTCATCAAGCTTATCGGTAATGATAAAATCTATAGATTCATGATGAGAAATGACCATTTGGGCAATTCGTGTATGGGTAGTAATAATGAAATCGGTTTTTCCAAAATTAAATAGAATAATTTTGATCTCACCGCGATAATCAGCATCAACTGTACCTGGTGAATTAAGAACTCCAATTTGATGTTTGATTGCCAATCCACTTCGAGGTCGTATCTGTGCTTCATATCCTGCCGGTAAAGATATTGCTATTCCGGTTGGAATAAGAACAACTTCTCCGGATTTAATAAGTATATCTTCTTTATTGCAAGAATAAAGATCATAACCGGCAGCGTGTTCTGTCATGCGTTTTGGAAGTTTAGCGTGTTTAATTATTTTTTGGATATTTACTTTTAACATTTTATTCCACCTTAATAATGAAACAGGGCTTCATCGAAGCCCCGTTAATTATATCTTATTAGTCAGATCAAAATTTTCTTGTATGAATAAAATCACAGAGCATCAAAAGTAATTCAGCTTTTTCACCGTATGGTTCTAAAAGAGCTTTAGCTTCAGTTATTAATTTTTCTGCCATTTGCTTGGATTTTTCTAAACCATAAACTGCCGGAAAAGTAGCTTTTTTTGCTTTTGAATCTTTACCAATGGTTTTTCCAAGATCCTCTATAGAACCTTCAATATCAAGTATGTCATCTACGATTTGAAAAGCCAGACCGATCTTTTGTCCGAAACTTTCCATACGTTTAAAATCTTCTTCAGGAACTTCTGCCAGCATACATCCGAAACGGATTGGCAGGCTTATTAATTTACCGGTTTTATTATTGTGTATAAACTCAAGCGTCTCTTTTGATATCTTTTTGCCTTCACTTTGAATATCTATCATTTGTCCGGCAATAAGACCTGCATGACCGGCTTCAATAGAAAGTTCTCTAATAAAATTAAATCTGAGTTTTTCATCAACTTCTTCTGCATTAACAATTGCCTGAAAAGCATAAATAAGAAGTGCATCTCCAGCCAGCAAGGCAATATCAGAGCCAAAAAGAACATGACATGCTTTTTTACCACGTCTGTATTCATCATTATCAATTTCAGGTAGATCGTCATGGATCAAGGTGTATGTATGCAGCATCTCAATTGCGCCTGCCACAAGAAGTGTTTTATCAATATTATCTTTAAAAAGTTTGTAAGTGTTTATCAATAAATATGGTCGTAATCTTTTTCCTCCTGCGAATAATGTATGGCGGATTGCTTTATGTATTTGTTTTGGATACTCATCTTTTCTTGGTAGGAAACGATCTATTGCAATATTAACAAGTTCGCGTTTTTCTTTCAGGTCTTTTTTTAAGACCATATTTTTTGTGCTCATATTTCCTCAGTGATGTTTTCTGTTTTATGTATTTTATTTGTTATAATTTCAATTTTATTCTCAATTTTCTCAAGTTTTTTATTGCAAAAATCAGCCAATTCTGAGCCTTCTTCAAAAAGGTCAACGATCTTATCCAGTTCGTCTACACCCTCTTCCAATTTGTGAACGATCTCTTCTAACCTAATAAGTGCTGATTCAAATTTTATTTTACCTTTCATATATAATGGTTAAGTTCAATTCCTGTTTTATTTTTTTGTGACAATAATATCATCTTCAAGTTTATTTAAATACTCATAGGGATTTCTGTATTTATTATATCTCAAGACTTCAAAGTGTAAGTGAGTTCCAGTTGAGCGTCCGGAATTTCCCATCTCGGCAATGATCTGTCCCCTTTTAACTTTTTCCCCTTTCTTAACGAAAATTTTGTTAAGATGAGCATAGTTTGTCTGGTATCCAAATTTATGTGTTATTGCTATGAACTTTCCAAAATATTTTTGACCTCCGGTAGAAGAAATCTTACCATCTGCTGCAGCATAGATCGGCGTTCCCTTAATATTTCCAATATCCAATCCATTATGAAAACTTCTTTTGCCGGTAATAGGATGAGTTCTCCACCCGTAAGGATCTGATATCCTGCCATAAGCAGGGTAGATTGAAGGAGTATTTAAATATAATTCATCTTTTAATTGAACCAGATCTTTTAACTCTTCATGTGTATCAAAATCAAAATTGATCTTACCCTTAAGTTGGATGATCTTATTTAGCGTAAGAGAATAATCATCACTTAAAGAAATATTTGAAGAGATAAAGGTCGTATCTATTATTGGCAATCCACCAATACCCATTTCACGGATCTCTTTATTGATAGCCTTAAAATTCTTATCAGAGCGAACTTTATCTTCCCAGTTCTCCATCAACTTTAATTTGGTCATGATCGAATCTATTTCTGAAGAGAGAATCACAAGTTTGTCTTTAAGAATAGCATTATCGTTAAATATCTCTCTTGCCTGAGCTATCTGGGATTGATTATGGATTATGAAGAAAATAGATCCGGCAAAGAACAGCAAAAAAACTACTGACAACGCACATAAGAATAGCCCAATCTTTTTGGGCAGACTTATATTGATAGGTCTATAAGACTCCGTTGTCGAAAATGCTATATGCCATCTTTTTGCTACTGCCATATTTCCCCAGATATTTTTTTTCAACACAAAATAAAACGATTAAAATGTCAAGTTAATTCCGCTTTATAGCTACTTTTAAGTCAAATAATACTAGAGTTTTTCATAATAAAATACTTGACCTAATATAGTGTTGTTTCCTAAAAATTCCCTAATAAAAATAATATTTGGGAGATATTATGATCAAGAATTTTGAACAATTGATAACTAAAGTTAAAGAAATGAAAAATAAAACAGTTGTAATCGCTGCTGCCCATACTTCATCGGCAATCGATGCTGCTATAATGGCAAAGAAAGAGAATATTGCCGATAGCTTACTCGTAGGTGATAAACATTATATAGATAGTTATTTACAGGAAAATGCTTCTGAATTTGTGAATGATTTTTATATTATAGATACTGGTGAGGATCTGGAAAAGGCTGCAGCAGAATCAGTGAAAGCAATACGAGAAGGGAAAGCAGATATTTTACTAAAAGGCAAATGTACTACAGCAACTCTTATTAAGGTCGTTTTAGATAAAGAAAAAGGACTGAGAACCGGCGAAAATCTTAGTGATGTACTTGTTTATGAACATCCCGAAAGGTTAGTTTTGTTGAGTGATGGCGGAATCAATCTCTATCCTGGTGTTGAAGAAAAAATATCAATTATTAATAATGCTGTAAAAGTTGCTCATGCCTTGAATAATAATAAACCTAAAGTAGCACTTTTGGCAGCAGTTGAGGTTGTAAATCCCAAAATGCCGGCTACCGTTGAGGCAAATACCATCACAGAGATGTTTAAAAAGAATCGAGATGAGGATTGTATAGTCGAAGGTCCACTTGCTTTTGATGGTGCTGTAAGTAAAATGGCAGCAAAAGCAAAAGGAATAAAATCAGAAGTTGGTGGAGATGCAGATGTGCTTATTGTTCCTAATATAGAAGCGGGGAATATCTTTGGTAAAGCTCTTACTTATTATTGTAATTATCGGGTGGCGCATGTTGTTATGGGAGCTAAAGTGCCGATAATTATTGCTTCCAGGGTCGATACAGCAGAAACTAAAATGCTTTCAATTGCTTTAGGTGTATTGAGCTCACAATAATTATGAAAATTAGAGTTATTTGTCTGGGAAAAACCAAGCAAAGGTTTATAGAAGAAGGAATAAAAGAATATCAAAAGAGGATAATCAAGTATACAAAATTAGATTGGCAGATTTTACCTGATGTAAAACTGACTGGAAATAAAACAATAGAAATAGTAAAAGATCAAGAAGCTATGATATTAGAAAAACATATTCCAACATCATCCTTAATTATTGTTTTGGATGAAAATGGGAAAGAATATTCCTCCAAAAAATTTGCTGAATATTTGGAAAAGAAATTAAATATTGGAAAAGAAATTATATTTGTTATTGGTGGAGTTTACGGTCTCTCTAATAAAATATTAGAAAGGGCAGACCTGGTTTTAAGTTTTTCCAGATTTACTTTTACTCATCAGATGATCCGGTTTCTTTTAGCAGAACAAATATATCGTTCATTCACGATCATCAAAGGTAAAAAATATCATTACTGATTTTAATGATTGTTTATATGAAAATAATATTTCACACTATAAAATAAAATTTGCTTTTTGTTGTAGGTTGAATAAGTTTTAAACAAAAAAAATGGAGGAAATGGTGGAAAATAAAATGAAATATGATGTAGCAATAATCGGTGGTGGACCAGCCGGACTTGCTGCTGCCGTATATGCTGCACGTGGTGGGATGAGAACAGTTATTTTTGAAAAAGCACTTATTGGTGGACAGATCACCACAACCGCTGATGTGGAAAACTATCCCGGATTTGAAGATAATATGTCAGGATTTGACATAGCAGATAAAATGAGAAAACAGGCAGAGAAATTTGGAACTGAGATCAAGCTGGAAAATATAAAATCGATCCAATCGGAAAACTTTAATAAATTAATTGAAACTGATTCTAGTAAATACTATGCAAAGACTGTAATATTAGCAACAGGGGCTAATCCTCGCAAACTAGGAGTTCAAGGTGAAGCAAAGTATACAGGCCGTGGTGTTTCCTATTGTGCTACATGCGATGGTGCTCTTTATAGGGATAAGATTGTGGCTATTGTTGGTGGGGGAGACTCGGCTGTAGAAGAAGCAATATTTTTAACAAAATTTGCCAAGAAAGTTTACATAATTCATCGAAGAGATGAACTTCGAGCAGTTAAATTAATTCAGAAAAGAGCGTTTGAAAACGATAAGATCGAGATGATCTGGGATTCAATTGTGAAAGAGATAAAAGGTGGAGATTTTATTGAGAAAGTTGAATTATATAATAAAAAAACAAAGGAAATCAGTGAACTTGATTTGGATGGTATATTTATATATGTTGGAATAATTCCCAATAATGAATTAGTAAAATCAGTTGTAGAATTAGATGGACAGGGTTTTATTTTGACTGATGAAACAATGTGTACAAAAGTTCCCGGATTATTTGCTGCAGGAGATGTAGTACATAAGGCTTTAAGACAAGTTATAACAGCTGCATCAGACGGGGCTACTGCTGCATTCTCTGCTGAAAAATGGACAGAAGAGAATAAAGATAAATTTTAATAAAAAATAGCGGTTTAAAAAAAAGGCATTCGGCAACTGCCGGATGCCTTTTATAAAGCAAATATTAAATGAGTGGTGAACCATATGGACTTTCAAA
>JAYEKK010000049.1:0-18172 GCA_034660955.1 Candidatus Cloacimonadota bacterium
TAAGAAGTTTTATCATTATTCTCTGTACGCAATTGAATCACAGCGTACGGCCATCTACCGGTTCTGGGATCATCAAGACCTACAGGTTTCATAACACCATAACGCAAAGTATCTTTTCCACGTCTTGCCAATTCTTCAATAGGAGTGCAATTCTCATAAAAATTGAAATTTATGTTTTCAAAGAATTTACTTTCAAACTCATGAGCTTCATGTTTTTCTGCTTTATTCAAAGCATCTACAAACTTATAATACTCATCTTTAGAAAATGGACAATTCAAATAATCTGCATCACCTTTATCATAACGTGTCTTCCTATAAATAATACTTTCATCAATACTTTCGGCAGTGATGATTGGAGCAATAGCATCAAAGAAATAAAGATGTTCATCTCCAACTATTCTTATTAATTCTCCGGTTAACTCTTTTGATGTAAGTGGACCTGTGGCAACAATTGTGAGTTCATCATTTAGAGATGTTACTTCTTCCCGATGAACATTAATATTAGGATGATCTTGAATAATTGCAGTTACTTTTTCGGCAAAAATATCACGATCAACAGCTAAAGCATTTCCTGCCGGCACACTGCATTTTTCTGCTATCGGAAGCAGTTTACAACCTAAAATTTTCATCTCAGCTTTCAGCAATCCGGAAGCGGTTGTTATTAATTTGCTTTTAAGAGAATTACTGCAAACAACTTCTGCAAAATTTCCGGTTTGATGTGCTTCTGTTTGTTTGCCTGGTCGCATTTCATAAAGTTCTACTTGCCAGTTATTATCAGCAAATTGCAAAGCAGCTTCACATCCTGCAAGTCCGGCACCAATTATTTTTATTTTTTTCATAATTTTTTAAACACTTATTAAGTTATTTATCCACTTAACACGCAAAAAAAAATAGTTCATCATAAAAAAATACTTTTTAATTATTTCCTTTCTCTCGGTGTTTCTCGGTGATTTTCAGTGTTTATTTAATTCTCCCAATCTATCTCAATTGCATAAGTTATAGGGTCCTTCATTCCTGCTTCTTTAAAGGCATTTATCCGTAACACACAACTATCGCATTTTCCGCAGGCAATATCATTATTTTTATAACAACTCCAACTGAATTCTATGGGTGCTTCCAATTTGAGCCCAAGTTTTATTATATCAGCTTTTCTTTTATGAATAATTGGAGTTATTAGCTTAATTTTTGTTTCATCTTTGGTACCAAGATCGATTGCTTTTTCAAAAGCTTTATAAAAACTTTCCCGACAATCCGGATATCCGGAACTATCCTCTTCAACCGCACCAATATAGATTCTATCAGCTTCAATAACCTCTGCCCAACTTGTGCCAATTGTAACCAGATGCGCATTCCTAAATGGTACATAAGAGGTTGGAACACCTCCCGCTCCGTCATGGTCATTTATCTGCATATTATTATCTGTCAGACTCGATCCACCAATTTCTTTGAGATAGCTTATATCAACTACAAGTATGTCTTTAGGATTAAAAAAGTTACACATCTTGCGGAATGAGCGCATTTCTCTATCTTCGGTTTTCTGCCCGTAATTCAAATGTAAAAAGTAAATTTCATCACACTCATTCTTGGCAATAGCAGCAGTAACAAGGCTATCCATTCCGCCGCTTAAAAGTACAATTCCTCTATTCATCTTTATCCCATCCTATTTCTCTAATTTTTCTGCAACTGCTCGAATACTCAACGGATCAACAAACAATGTTTTCTGTTCTTTATAAATTACATAACCCGGTGCACTCCCACGAGGTTTGCGAACATAACGTATCTGCGTATAATCCACTGGAACATTAGTAGATTTTTTAGCTTTGCTGTAATAGGCTGCAAGTTGGGAACATAATAGTTTTAATTTATTGGGAAGTTCCTTCTTGTTGTAATTGCGTAAAATAACATGAGTCCCTCTGAAAATTCTTGTATGGAACCACCAGTCATGCGGTTTTGCAAAGCGGGTTGTGAGCATATCGTTTTCCTTGCTGGTTCTACCAATATATATTTCCCAATTTTCATCAATAGTTATCTTCTTGTATCCCGTTTTCTGAGGTTTTTTCTTCTTAGTTTTTTCCTGTTTACTAAAGAAGATTTCAGTCTCTTCGAGTTCAAAGATATCTCTCTCCAGAACTTCAATCTCATTTTGTGCAATCTCTATCTGTTTTTGAATTATAACTTTTCCATCCCTGGCTTTACGATACTTTTTAAAGTAATGTTCAATATTTTGTTTTGCATCTTTTTTAGGATTCAGCATTATCTCAATCTCTGGAAAATTATCTTCGTAATAATTTTGAAGAACAATGGATTTCATTCCCTTCTTTATAGACGCGAAGTTTGCTTTTAGTAATTCAGCTTGCTGTTTCCATTTTTCCTCTTTATTTGCGGTAATAAGTTCTTTCTTCTGTTTCTCGATCTTCTTGTTTTTTTTCTTTATTTCTTTATTGATTCGCTTGATCTTATCATTTTTTATTCTTTCATTTCTCGTTTTAAAAATCCAATTAAAATATAGTTCTTCAAATAACAGATTCATAGAATTATAATTTGGTGTTTTTTTTGAGAATTCATTAAGATTTGTTATTGAATCAATACTGATTGGAAATGAAACGTCTTTTTTTTCAATCTTGAAATCTGTTTGTGGCGGGGTGTAATCCAACCCTGGAAGAATCTGTCTTTGCCTGTTCTCCGCAAAACTAACTTTTTTTGTGCAATCAATGATCTGTTCATTATCTTCTTCTACTTTGAGTAATATAATATTTTGATAACGTGGAATTAATTCTAGTATTAACTTATAATTTTGTTTGTTATTATAGATATCAATTTTAGAGAAATTTACAAATATTATTCTATCTGTTTCAGAAATTATCAGCTCGTTTAATCGTGCTTTTTTTAGATGTGTATTAATGATATCCAGTTCATTTCTCAGTTCAAAAGGAATGGTCTTACTTTGCGTAAAAAAACAGAAGCAATCCTGCGATGAAAGGTAAATATGAAGTTCTTCTTTTCGCTTACTAAATTCAATTGAATATTGATCTTCGAATTTTCTAATAGATTTGAAAACAAGATTTTGTTCCCTGTTCTCTTTTATCCATTCTGCCAGATATTTATATTGCATTCTCACCTCAAATAATTTCACTTAACAAGAAAAAATATGAACTAATTCTGTCCACAAAAAGAAGTCTACTAACTCACTCTATACTGCAAGTTTCCACATTATTCTTGACACCATGTATATTAATTAGAGATTTTAGATTAAATTTTTCAGGAGGATACAATGAATAAGAAAATTATTATTTTGGTATTATTTATAATTATTGGTTTGGCAGGAGCATTTGCCATTGACTCTGTAGCATATCCACTCAAAGTAAAAGGAGATGTAGGTCTTACAAGAAACCTTGAGAGCTCTGCTCTGAAACTTGGAGATGAGCTTTATAATGGTGATGAAATTGAAACAAAAGCTGAATCTTATGCCGCTATTCAATTTGAAGATAAAAGTTCTATTATTAAACTATTCCCCAATACAATCCTTAATATCCGAGCAGAAAAACAAGGCGAAAAGTATAATAAGAAAAGTTTGCTTAAAATGGGTGAACTTTGGGCAAAAGTAGAAAAAGGCACAGGTAAATTTGAAATTGAAACTCCAACAACAGTGGCTTCGGTAAAGGGTACAAATTTCATGCTAAATATTCTGGAAGACGGGACTACAGAACTATTTACATTTGAAGGTGAAGTCATCTTCCAAAATAAAATTACTGGAGAAGCAGAAACAATATTAGCAGGGCAGAGAGGTACGATATCAGGTGATCAGCCAATTATTGTAGCACCATTTGATCCAGGTGAAATTGAAGAATCACGAAGCGAATTTATTAATGAAGAATACGAAACAATATTAGAAGAGGAAATTCCAATAAGAGATAGAGAAGAAATACCGATTGAAGCACCAGAAGTTATTGAAGAAGTAGAGGAACTAGAAGAAGAGACAGATGATTCATCTTCAAACGGTCCATTTAATATGGGTGGAGGAGTTGGTTCTGTGATGCTGGGAGAAGATATTTATACTCAGATAAGATTAATGCCCGAACTCACTTTTGGTAAATTTGGATTAGGATTAGATATTGATCTGATGATAGATAGCAACGGTGATGTACGAACAGAAGACTGGGACAGTTTTGAAGATTATGTTAATAAAATTTATTATCTTCGATATGGTCAGCGTGGAGATTCTTTTTATGGAAGACTCGGTGGCTTTAAATCGTATACGTTAGGACACGGCTTGGTAATGAAAGATTATTCTAATATGTTACGCTATCCTGAATATAAACAGATCGGCATACAACTTGGCGGTAAACTTCCTATAGCTGGAATGACAGCGGAAGTATTTACTGCAAATGCTGTGAAAAATGAGATTCTGGGTGGGAGATTGACTATCCAGCCTTTGAGCAATACAAGTATTCCATTATTTAGTAAGCTTATTTTTGGTGGAACTATTGCACATGATCGTAATCAGATAAAAGGATTACTAGATTCTGACGATGATAATTATCCAGATCATTTTGATGATTTCCCTTATGATGAAGATTGGCATAATGAGGTCGATCACGACCTTGATGAATGGTTGGAAGCCTACGTTTCCATCAATGGTGACTCTACAGGTTTTGATAATTGGTTTTATGAAGATAATGGATATATTGACAGTCAAAGGAATCGATCATTTAATGACTTGCCAACAGATGATATAACCGTTTTTGGTGTAGATTACGAGCTTCCATTTGTTCAAAATCCCTTATTCACATTAAGTCATTATGCTGAAGCTGCTCAAATAATGGATCACAAAATGGGTTTCATCTTCCCGGGTTTTTATTCAAAATTCCTCATTTTTCATATGAATCTGGAATACAGAATTTATCAGGAAGACTTTATGCCTGCTTTCTTTGATCAACTTTATGATGAACAAAGAGCAGTAGTTTACACAGATACTGTTAGCGTTCTAACTAAAGAAAGTTTTGTGCAGGAAAGAACCAAATCTCATGGTTGGTATGGAGCTCTTACGACCAATATTTTGAATTTCTTATTTGTAACCGTAGCTTATGAAGACATGTACGATGAAAACGAAAACAATTCACGTTCTTTATGGGGAAAAGCAAATCTTGATACTGAAATTATTCCAAAACTTTCTAAAGCAGAGATCGGATATTCACAAACTGGATTTGATAAACTGGATGCATTTAAAACATCGAATGCAGTTGTTAATGGTTCACTTGGTTATTCACTAGGTGGAAGTACTCAACTTGTTGGAAGCTATCAGGAACGCTATGTGGATCTGGATGGAAATGGCAAGATAAAAGGAAAAGACGAAACTATCACTTCCATGAGCATGGGTGTTGAGTTTAGTTTTTAGTATTCTTAAGTCATTGCGAGGAATGTTAATGACGCGGCAATCATCTCTTTCTCTTCTTTCACTTTCACCGGTAGAGATTGCTTCGTTTGATGCCGCAGAAAGAAAACTCGCAAAGACATAGGTGAGAGACACATGGTTAATTTAATAGATGCACACTGTCATTTAAATGATGAAAGGATCTTCGTTGAACTCCCCGAAGCAATAGAATCAGGGATATCAGGTTTTATCTCATCAGCTTTATGCCAGGAAGAATACGATTGGCATATTCAAAACGAAATTCCTGAAATGAAATGGTGTGCAGGAATTCATCCCTATTATAAGAAAAGCAAAGAATCTGATCTGGATAGAATTATCCAATTATGTGAAGAAAAGAAGATCGTTGGAATCGGTGAGATCGGGCTGGATGGACGCAATAATAATGAGAATTGGCAAACTAATATCTTACTTCAACAGCTTGATATCGCTCGTAATTTTTCTCTGCCGGTTGTTTTTCATACAGTTAGGAAATACTATGAATTATATAAAATCTTGAAAAACAATTTCCCAAAAGTAACAGGATATCTTCATGGATTCAATGCTTCAAAAGATATAGCAGAAACCTTTGCTAAATTTGACCTTGCTTTTTCTATTGGATGTAAACCACCAAAAGATGACTGCATAAATTACATTATTAAACGCGGATTCTATCTTTTTGAAACTGATGCCCCGTATCAAAAACCGTATGATTCTGAGGATGAATATAATCATTTAACAAATTTGCTTTATAATGTGGAAAACATTGCTCATATTTCCGGATTTAGTATTGAGAAACTTAAGCAGATCCAATACAACACTTATCAATCAATATTCCAGTTAAAATAAGGAAAGCAAATGGAACAATTTAATAGAACTGAGTTATTATTCGGCAAAGAAGCGATAGATATATTTCAAAAAACTAGAGTTGCTGTAATGGGCTTGGGGGGTGTTGGTAGTTATGCAGCCGAAGCACTGGCTAGAAGCGGTATTGGTTCTTTCTTGCTGGTAGATTTTGACACAATAAGTATCTCTAATTTGAATCGGCAATTACCTGCCCTACACAGCACTATCGGGATGATGAAAACCAAAGCAATGCGTGATAGGTTATTAGATATTAATCCAAAAGCTAAAATAGATATTTATTCCGATTTTTGTGCTCATGAATCGCGTGATTTTTTATTGGAAAACATTGATTTTGTGGTTGATGCGATTGATAGTTTGGGTCCTAAAACTGGACTTCTGGAATCTTGTGTTCGCAAAAAAATACCGGTAATTTCTTCAATGGGAGCAGCCAGCAGATTTGATCCATCCAAAATCGAGCTTGTAGATATTTCTAAGAGCAAGATTTGCCCTCTTGCAAAAAAAGTGAGAAAATATTTACATCGACGAGGAATTGAGAAAGGGATACCAGTTATCTATTCTTATGAAAAGCCAATCCCGCAGTTTGATCATGAAGCAGGCGCAGAAGCTGAATGGGTTTCCGGACGCGGCAGAAAAAGGGGAACACTTGGCTCGGTTGTATACTTACCTGCAATAATGGGTATGTGGGCTGCCAGTTATGTGTTGAGAAAATTGGCTGGGAAAATTTAAATTGTGTCCTGCTAATAAATTAGATCTATCAAATATAGAATAAAATTGAAACTTATAAAACCAATTATTACAATAAGAATAATTATTAATAATGTTTGGAAAGATAAAAAAATTTTATTTGGGTTAACACGACTTCTATGACCCCCTCTTCTAACAACTCTTTTCCTCCACTTCCCTTTATCTTTTTTTGACACCATATTACACTTATCCTTTAATATTTTCTTCCTTTTCAATATATTTTTCTGGAATCTGTTTTTTTGCTTTTGCTCCAAGAGCTTCAATACGTTTAGCCCGAGAGATGAGATTACCTGAACCGGTAGAGAGCTTCTTTACTGCGTCATTATAAGCACCTTGTGTTCTTTTCAGGTTCACATCGATCTTTTCCAGATCATCGATAAAACCATTGAATTTATCCAAAAGAGCACCACCCTGTCTGGCAATTTCCAGTGCATTTTTAGTTTGATTTTCCTGTCGCCAGATAAAAGCAATTGTACGCAAAGTGGCTAACAATGTACTAGGGCTCACAATTACAACCTGTTTATTGTAAGCATATTGATAGACCGTGTTATCGTGCTGCATGATCACGGTAAAGACTCCCTCAATAGGAACAAACAGCATTACAAAATCAGGAGAATTTAAACCTTTTAGATCATGGTAATGTTTCTTATGCAGGTCATCAATTTGCGATTTTATGGAAGCATTCAAAGCTTTAAGGTAACCCTTTCTCTGCTCTTCAGTTTCAGAAGAGACCATCCGCTCATAGTGAACTAACGAAACTTTGGAATCAACGATTACATGTTTGTTTTCAGGTAGTTTTATAATCACATCAGGCTGCTGACGATGTCCATCATCATCTGTTAAGCTAACCTGCGTTTCAAACTCAATTCCCTTTCTCAATCCTGACTCCTCCAGAATTCTTTCAAGGATTACTTCTCCCCAATTTCCCTGCATTTTCACATCACCCTTGAGGGCTTTAGTCAGGTTATTTGCATCATCACTGATCTTTTTATTCAAATCTTTCAAACCCTTTATCTGTTCGATCAATGATGCATTGCTCAATCTATTTTTCTCATCAGTATGCTCTACTTTCTGTTCAAAATCTTTGATCTTTTCCTTAAGAGGATTCAGAATTTCATCAAGATTAGCTTTATTTTGTTCAGTAAATTTTTTGGTTTTCTCTTCCAGAATTTCGTTTGCCAAATTTTTAAATGCATCTGTAAATTTTGCCTGTAACTCTTCCAATTCTTTTTTCTGATCATTTAGTTTTTCCTGCAAGTTCAAAATAATTGTATCTAATTTGGAAATCTCTGATTGTGAATTAATATTGATTTCTCTTTGTGAGGTTAATTCTGTTTCTGCTTTTTGTAATTCACTTATTAAGATTTCAGCTTTAGCATCCTGTTTCCCTTTTTTTGAAAACATAAACAATCCAATTATCACGCCACCTAACAAAATTCCTACAGCTAAATATAACAGTTCCATTTTCCCTCTCGATTAGATATTATCAGCTAACTTAATTTTGCTTTTTAATTCTTCTTCTTCCAATATTTCCATTTCGGTTAGAGCTTTATTAAGTAGAACAACACGTTCTCGGTAAGGTATAAATGCACTTTTAAATCCGTTGATTATTATATTCTTTATATCGGTGTAATCTAAACCCAACTCGTTTATCGCAAGCATATATTCATCGGTAAGGGTAGTATCGGAAACTAACCGATTATCTGTGTTAATTGTAACACGCATCCCGTAATCAAGATAAAAATTTAGTGGATGCTGTTTGAGGCTGGGAACCGATTTTGTGTGCATATTACTCTTTAAACATATTTCCAGTGGAATCCGATGATCATTTACATAGTTCAATAGATCTCCATCTTCTATAAGCCTAGTTCCATGTCCAATACGATGAGTACCACAATAATGCAACGCTTCATGAATACTTTTTGGACCATAAGCTTCACCTGCATGGATTGTGATATTAATATTATTATTAAGCGCAAGATAGAAAGCTTCCATATGATCTTTTGCAGGATAATTATATTCTGCACCTGCAAGGTCAAAACCGATCACACCTTTATTTTTATAGGCAACAGCCAGTTTTGCTAATCTTAATGATTTATCAGGATCCATATTACGAATTCCGCAAATAATAACTCCGGTTCTAATATTATATTTTCTTTCAGCTTTGCGTAAACCTTTGAGAACAGCATCTGAAATAACAGTTAATTTAAGTCCTTTTTGTGTGTGTAAAATGGGGGAATAACGTACTTCTAAATATCTAATATTCTCTTTTGCTGCATCTTCAGCAAGTTCAAAAGCAGTTCTGATTAATGCATCTTCTGTTTGCATTACACTCAAAGTTATATCAAATGCTCTTAAATATTCATCTAAACTTTTGCAATTTTCATCACAACAAACTACTTTTTTCAGTTCTTCTTCTGAGTCTGCGGGAAGTTTGATTTTCTGTTTTTTTGCAAGATCAAAGATTGTGGAAATTCTAATTGATCCATCTAGATGAACATGCAGATCTGTTTTTGGTAATTTCTCTATAAATTCTCTTTTTAGTTTCATTTTATACTCCGATTAAATCTTAATAATAATACTATTTATATAATTTTTATAAATTCCACTTTTCATAACTGATTATTTTATTTAATTCATTTCTCTTTTTGCTTTGAGCAAAAGTTTTTACAGCCTTTTCATATAATGATTTTTTCCCTTTTGAATAACCAAACGGACTGAGAGCTACAACTCTAATATTTTGGGGAATCTTAAGAATTTCACGAACTTTCTCCTCGTTAAAAGCAGCCAGCCAGCAACTTCCAATTCCATGATTCCAGGCAGAAAGCATCATCTGTTGAAAAGCGATTGCTGTATCAACCAGATAATAATTCTGATTATTTATCGTTCCGCTTTTTGCAGGATTGGCACAAGCAACAACAACTACGGGAGCATCTTTGATAAAGAAATTAACTTTGCTGATCAACCCACTTTTAAGTGCTAAATCTTTTATTGTCTTCTTATTTCGCACAATTATAAACCGCCAGCACTGCCTGTTTTGAAAAGATGGAGACAGTCGAGCTGCCTCCATCATGTGGTTCAAAATTTCTTCAGGAATTTCTTTATTTTTGAAACTTCTTACACTTTTCCGTGAAATTATTACTTCATCAAATTCCACTAAAATGAAACTCCAATGCCTGCATTAAATACAGAATATTTACTTATTGTGTAATCTGCATAAAGTTTCAATAGAAGCAGACTATATCTGATCCCAACTGTTGCTCTTGTTTCATTCTCGCCTGTAACATCAAATTTAATATGCTGCTCTGCTGTACCTGGTAAATAGAGTCCTGGGACATCTTCATCCTCAACCAAAGTTGTATATTCATATGTATAATCTGCTGCTACATCTGTTTTATCATAACCAACACCTGTATAAAGTGTCCACATTAAAAGTTTCTTACTTACTTCAAGATTAGCATTAAAATTTGAAAATGTTAGCAGATCACCAACATAAAGATTTTGGTAAGCAGCCTGAATTGCTACATCAATTGGAATAAGTGGAATGTATTGGCTTATACTGTGCTTTAATCCAACACCCCAAAAACCTAAATCACCAATATCTTCATTTATTTCTACTTTAGGAAAGCCGCGTATCATTATCTCATTCCCAAATGGCAAACCTAAATTAAATTGAGGCATTAAGAATGGAACTGCCGGAAGATTTGCTCCGTTCGGCATTTCAATATCAAGCTCTTCTGCTCCAGGAATGTAATCTAAAGCCGAATTATGCTCAATAATTGTTCCATCTTCACCAAAAACTGTAGCAGTTTCTTCTGTTGGCTCTTCATAAAGATATATCTCTGTTCCAGGAAGATATAAGTCTGGACGTGTAGGTAAAAATGTTTTATCTTCATCAGGAACAAAAGCTGCCATCATATTTACATTCAAACCAAACCTAAAAGGTTTAAGAACCTTGGCTGTATTAAAAAGTCCCGTATTCATTGTAGTTCCAAATGCCGTTACTAATGGTTTTACATAAACTATACCATTATCTTTTCCAAATTGCTCCAATTTCTCCTGAACACCAGCAAATAAAGCTGTAACCATTACTATTAATAATAAACTTAAAAACGCTTTTTTCATCTTTCCTCCTTATTATTTTAAATACTTAACGTTTTTTTTATCTTGAATTTATTTCTGTCAAACTTTTTGAAATCTACTCTAAAAAGTCAATGCAAAACCTAAACCGCCACTTATTGATTTGTAATTCCCAATATTGTAATCTATATTTGCATTAATAAAAGCTATCCTGAAACTGGCACCAATTGTGATTCTGCCAGTATTCTCGCCTTCAATTTCGAATCTGATCTTATGAACTTCTTCTTCACCAATATAATTAACGTAATTAAAATCATATTTAACTTTTGTTATTGTATTTTCCAGTAAAATACCGCCGTAAGGAGTGAAATTTAACCATTTATAACCTAGTTTTTTACTTATGTTAATTCCTAACGCTGTAGATTCAACAGTAAGAATGTCACCAATAGAAAGCATTTGCGTAAATAGGGATGCTGAGATATCTATGGGAAGATCTTTATGCAGCCATGAATTGGGATTATGTTGAATACCAATTCCGAAATAACCGAAATTTCCCATTTCATCTTCATTTTCGGATACCGGAATAAAACGAAAAATGAATTTCGTTCCATATAATGTACCGATACTCAATTGAGTTGTAAAATATGGTAACATTGTAAGCTCTTCTAACACACCTCCAACAGGAATAACAATTATCTGTTCAGGAACTGTAATGGGTATTTCATCTCCGGTTTCCGGTACGATAATTATGAAATCCTGCTCAGGAAAAACTATATAAATACTATCTTCAGCTGAGCCAACTATTGTAGGACCGTATATTCCAACTTCAATATTTTGTGCCATTATTGTTTCTATCAAATAGTCCTGAAGATATTGTAGGGAATCGCCAAATAGAAAAGTTGTAAGTGTTTCTGCATCATTTCTGCCAAATTTAATATCACCGGTAGCTTCGAAAGTCTTTTCGCTTTCAGGGAAAAATGAACCCATCACAACAAATCCATATTCCAGATCCAATCCAAGATCAACTTCACGTGCAGAATCATGAAACCAGCCACTATTTATAGTTGTACCAAATCCTGTTACGATCGGTTTTGTATACGCTTCTCCAATATCTTGATACAGATTTATAAGACTACCTGAAAGATCATCTTCTGCATTTAATGTAATATTTACAATTATTAATATCATAATAAGAATTATCAATTTTTTCATCAATTCCTCACAGCATTTTTTATGATATTTAATTTATTGGTAATACATAATTGTAGTCAACAAATAACTTTACAAAAAAGCCAATGGCAAATTCTTTGCTAACTTAAGATTACGGAGTTTAATGATGCTGAGAGATAAAAAGATTTTGTTGGGAATAACAGGTGGGATCGCAGCTTACAAGGCAGTTGATCTTGCCAGCAAACTCACAAAATTGGGTGCTGAAGTTAAAACAATTATGACCACTCATGCTTGTGAATTTGTCAGCCCAATTACATTCAAATCGATCACACATCAGCCGGTTATAACCAAAATGTTTGATGCTGAATCTGATATCGAACACATATCACTGGCAGATTGGGCAGATATTGTGGTCATCGCTCCTGCAACTGCAAATATAATTGGAAAGACAGCTTACGGTATTGCAGATGACTTGCTTTCCACAACGATAATGGCGACAACTGCTCCCGTATTATTCGTTCCAGCCATGAACATACACATGTATGAAAATCCAATAGTTCAGAACAATATTAAAAAGCTTTCTGATTTAGGTTATTTCTTTATGGAACCTGAATTTGGAATTCTTGCCTGTGGTTATGAAGGAAAAGGACGATATCCAGAGAATGAGGAGATTGTTTTTCATATTGTAACGTATCTCAAATATAAGAAAGATCTATCGGATAGGAACGTCTTGGTTACTGCTGGTGCAAGTCGTGAAGAAATTGACCCTATGCGATTCATCACAAACCACTCTTCCGGTAAAATGGGATTAGCACTTGCAAGAGCTGCACATATTAGAGGTGCAAATGTAAAACTCATTAACGCATCGATCTCTGAAAATATTCCTGATTATTTGGACTCTGTACTGGCAATTTCCGCAGAAGAAATGCATAATCGTGTTCTGAATGAGTTCCAAGATTTTGAAATAACTTTTATGACAGCCGCAGTTGCGGATTATACACCTGCAAATCCTTCCAAGCAAAAAATAAAAAAATCTGATGACCTGAATCTTGAATTAAAAAGAACCAAAGATATTCTAAAAGAACTTGGTGAGAAAAAAACCAATGAACAGATATTGGTTGGATTTGCAGCGGAATCTGAAAATTTAAAAGAAAATGCTCTTCAGAAGATAAAGAAGAAAAATTTGGATTTTATTTGTGCAAACAACCTGAATGTTTCGGGCAAAGATGATACTGAAATTCTGGTTTTGGGTGAAGGAACAGAAATCAAACTTATCGGTAGTAAATTTTCTGCAGCTCATCAGATCATTGATGTTATTTTAAAAGAAAAGTAAATTATATGAAAAATAATGCAATCATTATTACAGGTGCAAATGGAAATGTCGGTTCCTATTTCGCAAAAAAATACTATGACAAAGGTGAAAATTTAATCCTGATCATTCACAAAAGCGATCATCGCATAAAAGATTTAGTTAAAGATCATCCTGATAGAATCCATGTCCTTCAAGTTGATTTATCTGATTATTCAATTCTTAAAGCCAAACTATCAGAAATTATAATCGAGACTGGTTGGAAACCGGATCGCTTGATACACACTGCAACAGCAAGAAGTCATGCTATCAAATCTTTAGCAGATTCCGACCCTGAAATGTGGAAGAATATTATTAATGCAAACCTTGTTGGAACATTTAATATTTTGAAGACTATACTAAAATATTTTAAAGAAAATAGAAATGGCAAAATCGTACTCTTCGGCTCTAATGTCTCACGTATTGGTCTTCCTAAAGGCACTGCTTATGCAGCTTCTAAAGCAGGGATAGCTAATATTGGAAGAACTCTTGCTACTGAAGAAGCTGCCAGTAACATTATTGTTAATACGGTTTCTCCCGGACCTATCAAGATAGATGACAGCCAATTTTCTGAAAGCTATCGTAAATTCCGTCAGGAATATTATGAAGAAAAATTGCTAGAAACTCCACTTAAACGGTGTGCTTCCTTCCAGGATATTTTCGGACTTTGTGAATTTCTTCTTTCTAAAGATAATTCTTATATTACCGGCGAAGAATTCTTTATAACCGGTGGCAAGATCTAATTAATGAAAAAAATATTCACAATAACTATTTTATTACTGACCTTTTATCAACTTCTCATTGCAAAAATTGAGTATATTGTCTATCCTTCACTTGGTTATTCAGATGAAACAGGAATTTATGCCGGAGGACTTGCCTATCTGCGTTATGGCAGTATCGAGAGCGATTCTACTTCCCCAAAAAATCTGATCTATTTTTCAACTGAAGTTAGTGAAAAAAAACAATATTCAATTCATTTATTGCCAAAAATCTATCTTAACAATGGTAAATATACAATTTTGGCTAACGTAAAATTCAAACATTGGCCCAGCACATTTTATGGCATTGGGAATAAACATATTTCCGATGTAGAAGAAGAATATACAAAGCGGGAATACGATATTGAATTTGAAATAAGGAAAAAAATAACCAATATCTGGCAGATAGCTTTTATTTATGAATTTTCACAATTTCAGATAAAAAAGTTGGAAGAGAGCGGATTATTAGCTATTGGAGATATACCCGGCAGTGAAGATAATATAACTTCGGGAGTCGGATTAAATCTCAGTTATGATACACGTGATTCAGATACTTATCCGCAAAATGGATGCTTATATAATTTTAAATCTGTTTTATTCTCAGATATTTTTGCAAGTGATTATAGTTTCATTAGAAGTGAAATAGATCTTCGACAATATTTATCAATTTTTCCCAATCAGATATTAGCTTTTCAGGGTTATTTTTCAACGATTTCAGATGAGGTTCCATTCCATAAGATGTCATATCTCGATGATAATATGAGAGCTGTAACCGCCAATAAATTCATAGATCGACATTCAATTGTCTTCCGAATTGAAAATAGAATATTCCCATGGTCACATCCCCTTTTGGAAAGATTCGGATTTGTAGCATTTTTAGAAACCGGGGAAGTTGCAGGGAGTATGGAAGGATTTTCCTTGAATGGACTTAAACTCTCTTACGGTGCGGGTTTTAGAATCTCTTTCCTGATGAATGACAGATTAAATGTTCGCCTTGATATTGGTTTTGGAGAACAAGATCAAAGTTTGAGTATGGGAAGTAGAGAGGAATTCTAATGCTAAAGAAATTAATCGTTCTACTCATTGTTATTATTAGTATTCAACTGTCTGCTTTTGAGATAGGAGAGAAATTAACTTTCAAGATCAAATACGGTTTTATTAAAGCAGGTGAAGCAACATTGCAGATCAATTCCCACATTTATAAAGACTCAACTGAATGCTACAAAATAGAGTCACTTGCAAAAACAAATTCTTTCTTCGATAATATTTACAAAGTTCGTGATCGAATAGAATCGATCTGGGATAAGAACAAACTTGTTGCACTCAGGTTCACAAAAAAATTGCAGGAAGGTTCTTACCGTCAGTATAGAATCCATTTTTATTACCCTGAACAAAATTTTACGATCTATACAAAATTCGGACGTAAAACCAAAAAATTCAAAGAAAAGAGAATGGAAATCCCAGCCAATACACAGGATATTTTGAGTGCATTATATTACTTGAGATTGCAGGAATTTACAGTTGGAGATACATTGACGATCAACGTTACAGCCGATGGAAGAAATTATCCTGCTGATATAATAGTTCATAGAATAGAAAAAATGGAAACCATATTTGGAGATAAAAACTGTTTTGTAGTTGAACCGATTCTAAAAGGTGATGCAATTTTTAAACAGACTGGAAAAATTCTTGTCTGGCTAACAGCGGATGAACACAAGATCCCCGTAAAGATGAGTAGTAAAATTATATTTGGAAGTTTTAAGGCAATATTAAAAGATGCAGAAAATATCCCTTACAAAAAAAAGTAGCTACTGGTACGATCTACCTACCAAGTTCATAGCTCAGCATCCAAAAGATAAACGTTCTGAAAGCAGAATGCTTGTCCTGAACAAAGAGTCTGGCAAGATTCAGCATGAAAAATTTAACAATATAATTGAACATCTTAAACCTTCTGATATTCTTGTTGTAAATAATACAAAAGTTATTCCGGCACGTTTATTCGGAACAAAAAGTACTGGTGCTAAAGTTGAAGTGTTTCTTCTGGAACAAATTTCTGAAAACCGCTGGGAATGTCTGGTAAAGCCGGGACGTAAATTGCAGATCGGTGCTGAAATTACATTTAATGAAGAGCTTAGAGCAAAAATAGTTGATCATGCTGAAGAAGGTGGTAGAATTGTTGAATTCTATTGGAAAGGAAATTTCTGGGATATATTAGAAGATATAGGAAATGTACCACTCCCGCCTTATATAAAAAGAGAATCAACTAACAGAGATAAAGAAACTTATCAAACCGTTTATGCCCAAGAACGTGGTTCCGTTGCAGCACCAACTGCCGGATTACATTTTACTAAACCTCTCATGCAGCAGATCAGAGAAAAGGGTATTGATATTTTAGAAGTTGTTCTGCATGTTGGTTTGGGAACCTTTCGTCCGGTAAAAACTGATGATATAAAAGATCATATAATGCACAGTGAGCATTGCCAGATAACAGACGATGTTGCTGTGAAAATAAATCAAGCAAAGAAGGATGGCAGACGAATTATTGCTGTAGGAACAACAACAACTCGCACTCTGGAAAGTTTTGCTGCAAATGGACATCTTAACAGCGGTTCACATTGGACAGAAATTTTCCTCTATCCTGGCAAAGAAATTCAAATTATCGATGGGTTGATCACAAACTTTCATATGCCGGAATCCACTTTAATGATGCTGGTTTCTGCTTTTGCTGGTTATGAAAATATAATGAATGCATATAAAATAGCTGTAGAAGAAAAATATCGTTTTTTCAGTTACGGTGATGCGATGTTGATATTATGAGAAAGAATATTTTTTGTCATTCTGAGGAATCTTATAGCCTTCCTTGCGAAGAATCTTATGAAAATTCATCCACTTTTTCTACTAAAAACAAAAGAGATTCTTCCTGAGAGCAACGTGAAAGTTACGTCAGAAAGACAAAAACAGGAGATTCATTTGACAGATTTGAAAGATTTCAAACATCCATTATTCGATGAAGTATTTTACTTTAATAAACTTGGGAGTACATCATTAAAAGCAGAAAGACTGATCAATTCCAATACTGCTCAAGGTAATTTTTTGTGTCTGGCAGGCGAACAATCTTCCGGAAAGGGTCGAGGAAAAAATTCATGGGTCTCACCTTCAGGTGGATTGTGGTTAACTGCTGCTCTTTACGGATTCAACTTTCAATCTAATGTTACAATTTTTACCGGAATCTGCATTCATAAAACCCTATCTGAGTTATTCCCTTCAATCTCAGATAACCTGAAAATTAAATGGCCAAATGACATCTATTTGAATGATAAAAAATTATGTGGAATTCTTTCTAGTAATTTCAGTGGAAGGAAATATCATCTTATCGGAATCGGCTTGAATACAAATGTAGAAGAGCTTGATGAAATTCTGACTCCAAATGCAACATCATTGCAAATTGAATTAAATAAACTTGTTGATAATAAAGAAATTTTAACCAGAATTTTTGATAATTTTGCTTCTGCTCTTCCCAATTTTGTTGAGGGAAAATTTGATGTAAAATATTTTAATCAGCATTCATTATTGAAAGGGCTTCACATAGAGTTGGATACAGATTATGATATTTTTAGAGGAAAAGTAAAAGGAATTGATAAAAACGGTGCTTTACTCATTGAACTCAAACCCGGAATGATCCAACCATTTTATGCAGGAAGTGTTATTAGCTGGACTTGACTTCACAATGTAGTGTGGAGTTAAGAACAGCAATATTAACAGGATTTTTCAACACGGAGACACAAAGGCACAAAAAAC
>JAYEKK010000050.1:0-18119 GCA_034660955.1 Candidatus Cloacimonadota bacterium
CTATAGATAAAGGATTAATAAATCTAGAGAAGAAAAATTAAACCGGCATTGGTTTGTATTAGTGAATAAAAATGAAGGATTAGTTGATTAATTATGGGAAAAATAAACCAATTATTGCAAGATTGGCCAAAAGGGACAATATATACTTCTGCTTATCTACAAAGTCTTGGATTCAGTAATGCCTTGTTATATCAGTATAAACAAAGTAATTGGATAGCAAGTATCGGACGTGGTGCTTTCAAACAAAAAGAGGACAAAGTAGATTGGTTAGGTGGTATATATACTTTGCAAAATCACAATAATTCCGCAATCCATCCTGCTGGGAAATCCGCATTACAGCTTTTAAGAAAGACACATTATTTACCGTTTCGTTTTCATAATGTTTTTCTGTATGGTCCACAAAATGATAGACTGCCAAAATGGTTTTATAAATTGCATAATTCAGATAAATGCATTTTCCGACCAACTAATCTATTCTCAAACTTCATCGATAGTTATTTTGTAAATTATCAGCATAAAAGTTTTTCAATAAAAATATCTTCGCCCGAGTTGGCTGCGTTCGAGATGTTGCATAATTTACCTCAAAATCAAACTTTCAACGAAGCATACAAAATATTTGAAAATCTTACAACTCTTCGATCTGATCTGGTTCAGGTATTATTGGAAAGCTGCAACTCAATAAAGGTGAAGAGATTATTTCTTTATTTTGCTGAAGAATCCGAACAATATTGGTTTAAAAAAATAAATTTAAAAAATATCTATCTCGGTCATGGAAAACGTGTGATAGATAAGAATGGCAAACTTAACAAAAAATATCTGATAACCGTACCTAAATTGGATAAAAATAATGAGCTCCCTCTATTTTAATCAAGCAAATCTGCTGTTGGATTTGATCCCATTCCTTAACCAAGAAAGCGATTTTGCCCTAAAGGGTGGTTCTGCTATAAACTTTTTTATTAGAGATTTGCAAAGGTTATCTGTGGACATCGATCTTACCTATCTTCCAATAAAAGACAGAAATTCGAGTTTGAAAGATATCACATCAATGCTTTTAAATTTTGAAGGTTTCATTAATCGTAAAATAACAAATTGCAGAATCGTGCAAAAAAGAATCAAAAGTACAAAATATATCAGTAGTTTAACAGTTTATGTGGAAGATTTTTATGTGAAGATCGAAACGAATTTTATTTTAAGAGGTTCTGTCTTTTCGCCCCAGATTGCTGAATTGTCAATAGAAGCACAGAAATTATTTCAAAAGAATGTTGAGGTTCAAACCCTCTCCACTCCCGATCTTTATGCAGGGAAGATCTGTGCTGCTCTGGATCGTCAACATCCTCGCGATTTTTTCGATATATCCATCTTGCTGAAAAATGAAGGAATTACAAATGAAATTAGAAAAGCCTTCATTGTTTATCTTCTTAGCCATTCCCGGCCGATCATCGAACTACTGAATCCTAATCTAATCAATTTATCATCTATTTATGAAAATGAATTTAATGGAATGACCCGAATTGAGATCTCTTTGCAGGAATTATATGAAACACGTGAAGAACTGATCAAGATCATAAATGACTCATTAACTGAAGATGAGAAAAATTTTATTCTTTCTTTTAAAGAAATGAAGCCAAAATGGGAATTACTGGAATTCGATCACATTAAAAATATGCCTGCAATCAGGTGGAAATTATACAACATTTTCAAAATGGAAAGATCTAAACATAAAATTGCACTTGGTAAATTACGTGATTTTTTTGAAATCTATTAAAAGGATAAAACATGGATAAATTTATAATAACCGGTGGCAAAAAATTAAAGGGTAATGTTAAGATAAGTGGTGCAAAAAATGCTATTCTTCCAATTATGACCGCCGCACTTTTGACAAAGGGAAAATCAATTTTTCATAATGTTCCACACTTGAATGATATTAAAATGATGGCACATGTCCTCAGGGTTTTGGGAGCACGAGTTGATTACGAAAATGAAACTTTGAGTATCGACACAACTCACGCTGATTATTATGAAGCACCTTACGAACTTGTAAGTAAAATGCGTGCCTCAATTTATGTACTGGGTCCCTTGTTGGCAAGATGTGGTAAGGCAAGAGTGTCATTCCCTGGTGGATGTGCAATTGGAACACGCCCTGTAGATCTGCATTTAAAGGTGATGGAAGCATTGGGTGCTAAGATCGAAATTGAGCATGGTTACATAAATGCTGTTTGTGAAAATCTCACAGGAGCCAAGATAAGGTTTGAAAAAGTAAGTGTGGGAGCTACGGCTAATGCAATTATGGCTGCTGTTCTTGCTAATAGAATAACTGATTTACACAACGTAGCAAAAGAGCCCGAGATCGGAAGTTTGATTGATTGTTTAATTCTAATGGGAGCTAAAATTGATGGAAAAAATACAAGCCATCTCAAGATAACAGGAGTAAAAGAATTGCATCCAATCGAAACTGAAATGATGCCGGACAGGATCGAAGCCGGTACTTTTCTGATTGCAGGTGCTATTACAGGAAGCAAAATTTCAATCTCAAATTGTATTCCTGAACATATTCAATCACTGTTAGATAGATTGATCCAGGCAGGTTGTAAACTGAATATAGGTAATAGAAAAGTGGAAATCATTCCACCATCCAAAATACTTTCGGTCGATATTATAACCTATCCTTATCCTGATTTCCCTACAGACCTGCAAGCTCAGTTTATGGCTTTGATGACTCTCGCTGAAGGAGAATCCAGAATTGAGGATACCATTTTTCCTGACAGATTAATGCACGTGGCAGAACTTAATAGATTAGATGCTGACATTTCGCTCGAAAAACATGTGGCAGTTGTGAATGGTGTAAAAGCTTTAAGTGGAGCAATGGTTATGGCAACAGATTTAAGAGCAAGTGCCGCTCTTGTTCTGGCAGGACTCGCTGCAAAGGGTGAAACAACTATCTCCAGAATCTATCATATCGATAGAGGCTATGATAAAATTGAAGTTAAGTTGCAAAAACTTGGAGCTGATATAAAGCGGATCAAGGGATAGACCGGTTTTAAATTTAAATTTAAAGAGGAAATATGAAAATAGCAGTTGCCATGAGTGGTGGCGTCGATAGTTCGGTTGCTGCTGCTCTATTACTAAAGGAAGGTCATCAGGTATTTGGCTTAACGATGCGTCAGTACGATGCAAAAAAAGCTGGTTATAAAGAGAATGAAGGTATTGAAGCAGATATAAAAGATGCCAAAGCTGTTTGTAAAACCTTAGGAATTGAACATTTTGTAGTAGATCTAAAAAAGGACTTTAAAGCAATAGTTGAGAAGAATTTCATTGATGAATACTCTTCCGGCCGCACTCCAAATCCCTGTGTTATTTGTAATCCAACCATAAAATTTGGAAAATTTTTAGATACTGCTCTCAAACTGGGTGCAGATAAAATTGCTACCGGACATTACATTCAACTAAAAGAAAAAAACGGAAATTTTAAAATATTCATTCCCCAAGATGCTTCTAAAGACCAAACATATATGATCTGGAAATTGAACCAGTTCCAACTTTCTAAAACCCTCTTTCCTATTTCAAAATATCAAAAACCTCAAATTCGCAAAATTGCTGCTGAGCTTGATCTTCCCATACATTCCAAAAAGGACAGTCAGGAGATCTGCTTTATTAAAGATCATTATGAAGATTACTTAAAAAATCACATTGTTTTCACTCCCGGAGATATTATCTTGCCTGATGGAAAAATTATTGGTAAACATCGGGGTCTGGCACTCTATACGATTGGACAGAGAAAAGGATTGAACACTCCCTGGAAATGCCCGTTATTTGTATTGAAACTGGATGTAAAGAACAACAAACTTGTGGTTACAGAAGATCCCGATGATCTATTGGAAAACGTTTTTGAGCTTGAAGGAGTGAACTGGATAACCGGGGAAAGACCAGATGAAATAAAAGGGATATCGATCCAGATCCGTTATAATAGCTCTCCGGTCGCGGTTAAAAATATTCAGGAGAAAGAGAACAGTTTATTAGTTACATTAGAGAATAGTACACGCGCCATCACACCCGGTCAGTCTGGAGTATTTTATAAAAATAACCAGTTACTCGGTGGCGGAATAATAAAATAAGGAATTAGGAATTATTAATTATGAGTTTTAAATTGAAAAAAGGAAAGAAAAAAATTCATCTTATCGTTGGTGCCAGACCGAATTTTATGAAAATGGCTCCCCTTTATAAAGAGTTTACAAAATTTCCAGATGAATTTGAAGTTAAGCTAATACATACAGGACAGCACTATGATGAACGCATGAGTAAGTTCTTCTTTGATGATCTGCAAATGCCAAAACCGGATGAATATCTGGAAGTTGGGTCTGGTTCACATGGTAAACAAACTGCAAAAATAATGGAACGATACGAGAAAGTTCTTTTAAAAGACAAACCAGATCTGGTAATTGTGGCAGGAGATGTGAACAGTACTTCCGCCTGTGCTATCGATGCTGTTAAACTTCATATCCCGGTTGCACATTTAGAAGCCGGATTGCGTAGTTTTGCTCGTTCGATGCCGGAGGAGATTAACCGCATTCTCACCGATGCCATCTCCGATTATTTACTAACTCCATCTACAGATGGAGATGACAATTTATTAGCTGAAGGTATTGCAAATGAGAAGATATTTTTTGTTGGAAATATCATGATAGATTCATTGATGCAGTACAAAGATAGAGCAAAGAAATCTGATATTTTAGATAGAATTAGTGTTAAAGAAGATTATGCACTGATCACTCTGCACCGCCCTTCCAATGTTGATAACAAAAAAGGGCTTCTAATAATTTTAAATGCTTTTGAAGAAATTTCAAAATATATCAATCTCATCTTCCCCATCCATCCCCGCACAACCAAACAGATACAAGCTTTTGATCTGGAAGATAAAGTAAAGAAGATGAAAAATCTGCATCTCATCCCTCCTGTAGGCTATTATGATTTTTTAAAATTGCAGATGGATGCTAAATTTATCCTGACAGATTCGGGTGGGATCCAGGAAGAATCAACCTATTTTGGCGTTCCCTGCCTGACTTTGCGACCAAATACAGAAAGACCAATAACTATAACTGAAGGAACAAATACTCTGGTTAAATTAAGTACAGAAGATATCATAACTGAAGCAGAGAAGATTTTGGCTGGAAATATCAAAAAAGGAAAAATCCCAAAATACTGGGATGGTAAAACTGCCGAACGTATTGTTAAAATATTCAAAGATTAAATTATGAAGAAACCAGCCTTTATTCCAGTCGCATCCGATTTCCTGGGAGAAAAAGAACTTGAGAAGATCATCACTTCCAACTCTGTAGAATTGAATAAGATTTGTGAAAAGCGTATCGATAAAACAGAAATTTTAGAAATTGAAAAAGTATATTATTTTATTGTTACCGGTGGTATTGAAGCACAGGTTCTTAATTTGCAGAAACTTAGAGATGAGAAATTTGAAGATGAAGAGATAATTCTTCTGGCTTATGAAAGTAACAATTCGTTAGCTGCCAGTATGGAGCTTCTGGCTCGTTTTAACCAAATTGGTAAAAAAGGTAGAATAGTCTATCTACCAGCAACTGAGACAACTAAAAACCAAACGGCAAATATCCAGAATTTAAATGGAAAGGGAGAACTTAGAGGAAGCAGGATCGGTGAAGTTGGCATACCTTCTGACTGGCTGGTTGCCAGCAGCCCATCTGCAAAAACTGTAAAAAAGAACTGGGGTGCCGATGTAATTCCTATAAAGATGACAGAACTTAAATCACTTTTTTCAGAAATTACAGATAAAGATTGTCACAATATTTTTGATGAACTTACTAATAATTCACAAGAGATAGTTGAACCAACAAATAGAGATATCATAAACAATATAAAAGTATATCTGGCAATGAAGAGACTCATTTTAAAATATGATCTGGATGCCGTTACACTACGCTGTTTTGACCTGGTGCTGGATCTGGGAACAACCGGATGTTTCGCATTATCTCGTCTTAATGACGAGGGAATTATTGCTGGTTGCGAAGGTGATATGGTCAGCACGATCGGGATGCTGCTGGTCTATAAGAAAACCGGTAAAATACCCTGGATGGCTAATCCTTCACGACTGGATTTAAAGAATAACTCACTCATAATTGCACATTGTACTGTACCAAGAACGATTGTTAAAGACTATATTATCCGTTCTCATTTTGAATCTGGAATTGGTGTGGGAATTCAAGGAACTTTCCCTAAAGGTAATGTTACCATTTTCCGTATTGGTGGAAATAATTTGAATAAAGTATGGCTGGCAAATGGTGAAATTGTTCGTACATCAAATGAGAACGATCTCTGCAGAACTCAAATCGAAGTAAAACTGAATTCAGAATATAATGTATCTGATCTGCTCACAAATCCACTGGGAAATCATTTGATCATCGTACCCGGAATTTTCAAGGATTTGCCGGTAGTATAGAAAACCCTTACGAAGTTAACCTTGAAAAGGCTTCTGCTATTTTGTCTTTCTTTTAGCCTTTTCAAGGTTTCTTTCATAGTTTCTTTCACTTTTTCATTAAACCCTTAAATTGCTAATTTGTTAGTAAGTTGAGAGAAGCGATTTAAGGGTAAAATTATTTACCTTGCGAATGGTGACAAAAAAAACCTCTCCGAAGAGAGGTTTAATAAATTTGATCTTATCTTTGTAATTTTTTTTAAAGCATCGCATCAATTTTGCTGGCTATTTTATCTTTACCAACAAGACCAATAACCTGAGATTCTACTTTGCCATCTTTGAAGAAAAGTAGTGTCGGAATAGACATAATCTGATATTTCGCTGCAATTGCAGGACTTTCATCAATATTCAATTTTACAGCTTTAATCTTCCCATCATATTCAGCAGCAACGCTTTCAAGTATTGGCGTTAATGCTTTACAGGGTCCGCACCAGGGTGCCCAAAGATCAATCACAACTGGAATATCCGACTTTAATACTTCTTGTTCAAATGTATCTGCGTTTATTTCTAACATAATTCACCTGCCTATTTAATGATCGCCAGAAGATCGGAACGAGAAATTATTTTAATTTTTTTACCATCGAAATCATAATCATCTCCACCATATTTGCTATAAAGAACTTTATCTCCAACTTTGACCAATTCTTTTAACTCTTCATCTGTACCAATTGCAATTATTTCTCCGATCTGTGGTTTCTCTTTCGCTGTATCAGGAATAATAATTCCTCCTACATTTTTTTCTTCAAGCTCTGTTGCTTCGATGACAACACGGTCATCAAGTGGTTTTAATTTCATAATATCCTCCAACTTTTTTTTATATTAAACTAATCTTTTTTTCATAATTAGCAAACCCTTTTTTGGATTGCCAGCTTTTTGAGTCAATATAAATATTACTTATCTTTTAAGTTGTTGATGATATCGGTAATATTAATATTTTCCTGCTCTCCGTTTTCCATATTTTTCAGGATGACCTTATCACTCTCAAGCTCATCTTCACCTATGATTAAAGCGAATTCAGCACCTGTTTTATTAGCTGCTTTCATCTGGGCATTCATTGAGATCTTATCCGGATCGAATTCTGAGGAGATACCACTACTTCTCAATTTCATAATTAACTTAATGCCGACTATTCTGGCTTCATTACCCAGAGTGACCAGATAAACCTTTGGCTTCTGCTTTTTCCCAAAAGACAATTTTTCCTCTTCCATTGAGAGAAGCAATCTTTCAAAACCACCGGCGAATCCAACCCCAGGCATATTTTTCCCACCCAGCTGCTCTGCCAGAGTGTCATATCTGCCCCCGCCGATAAGAGTATTTTGTGCTCCCAGGTTTGTATCTACAAATTCGAAAGCTGTCTGCGAATAATAATCGAGTCCCCGCACTATCTTCGGATTTACCACAAATGGGATATCCATTGCGGTAAGATATTCCTGAACTTTATTAAAGTTTGCAGTACAATCTTCATCGAGATAATCCAACATGGAAGGAGCATCTTTAGCAATCGCATTACAGGTCTTCACTTTGCAGTCCAACACTCTTTTAGGATTTTTGGATAATCTTTTAGTGCAGTCGGGACAGAGATCATTTTTAAATGGTGCAAAATATTTTATAAGTGCATTATCGTAATCTTTTGTGCAGTTCTTACAACCGATACTGTTGATCTGAAGCTCAAAATTATTTAATCCTAATTTAGATAAAAACATATTTGCAAAAGCTATCACTTCTGCATCAATGAACGGATTGTTACTTCCGATATTTTCAATTCCATATTGATAGAATTGACGGTAGCGTCCTTTTTGAGGTCGATCATAACGGAACATGGGGCCAAGATAATAGAGTTTGGAAGAGTTGGGTTTGAGATTTAATCCATTCTCGATAAATGAACGTACTACCGGTGCTGTTCCTTCCGGACGAAGAGCAAAAATTCTTCCTTTCTTATCTTCAAATTTATACATCTCTTTTTCCACAATATCACTAGTTTCACCGACACTGCGTTCAAAAAGGTCACTCTTCTCAAAGATGGGTGTAACTATCTCTTTATAGTTGAATTCACGCGCTACTTCCCTGAATGCGTTTATTACAAATTGCCATTTGTAGCTATCCGCAGGTAGAATATCAAAGGTGCCGCGCGGGACTTGGTATTTCGACATAAATGTCTCCTTTACAATTAGGGATGAGGAATGATGGATGAGAGATTATCTTTTTTCAATATTCTCTCTCGTTGTCTTGGTAATTGAACTTAACATTTTAATTAAAGATTTTGAAATCTCAATCAACTCAACTAATTCAGAGCTATCATCAATCTGACTGTTAGTAATTATTCTTAGCCAATAATTTGTTTCCCGTGATTCTTTATAAGCTATGTACATTTTAGATAGGAAGTCCTTTTTAGATTGTGCAGCATTTGCTTCTTCTATGTTGGCACCTATCGAAGTTCCAGATTTTAATAATTGATTAGTAATTATAAAATTATCTCTATAAATTTTGTTCAATTCTCTACAATATAATACTATCTTAACTGCAAAACCAAATGATAAGTCAAGTACCTCATTTTTCATTTGAACATCCTCATCAACAATCCCTAATCAGTAATCCCTCATTCCTAATCAGTAATCCCTCATTCCTAATCAAAATATGTGTGCACCTGCAATCGATACCTATTCTAGAATAGAAGTTAACAGCCAGCTCAAATCAAGTAGACCAGCGGCACATCATGATAACCATTTAGTGCTGCTCCCTTCCGGACCTGACACAGTTCACAGCTCACAATTGCGCTGGGCTTGACTCTCAACACCACTTATCAATTCTACAAAAGAAATCAGTATTCTCAAGCAGGAATTCAGCCCCACTATAGCGGATTGTGGATTACAGGACACCGCTACCTTCCCGCCTAGCACACTAAAAGTAAAATTTTGTCATTTGGTTTTTATGTCAAGTTTTGCTGTTGAGAGTTGAAACAACTTGCTAATCGATGAGATCAACAAGATAACAAAAAAAATAGCCTCTCAGTTTACACTGAAAGGCTAAAAGCTTTAAGCTTGAGGAGAATTAGACTTTTTATTACTTTATCCGTAAAATTTTCTAGTATGTTTTTTGGTTTATGTGATCAGTTTGCAGAAAAAAACATTTGAAGAAATCTGTACTCATTACTAATAACATTATCAGCATAGACCCTAGAATCAAATTTGTTTTTTTTATTTTGCATTCTAATTTCATCCAGCTTTATTTGAAAAATAAAACACAGAGAGAGTGATGGGGAGGGGCCCCTCACTCTCTCTGATTGTCCGCCGGCTAGAAATAGTTCCAGCCGGTTAACATTAATGAATCTTTATTAAACCACATTTATTACTAATGCAATTTAAGTGCCAATCTTCATGTAAATTATATTTTCTACGTAAACACGCTTAACGGATACACTAATCACATTTTCAGGTTTTTTTCTTATCGAATAAATATAACAATTGTGGGACATAAATTGACCATTTGGGACAGATGTGTCACGCATAGGTTTAGTCTAACAAAAGAGGAGAAATTTCCAAATTGGTGAAGATGATTTACTTCATTATTAGATCAATTATCCTGTAACAAAGCTTTGTAAATCAGATCATTACAACCTTTAATATTATATTTCCTGTATTATTTCAACATTATCATCTTTTTGGTTTGGGTATAACTATTTGTTTCAAGTTTATATAAATATACACCACTACCGTAAACAGAGCCATCCCATTCCAATATATGTTCTCCAGCACTTAATATTTGTTTCTCAATTTCATGACCCCTTAAGTTATAAATTGTAAGTATGCCTTCTTCACCCTCTCTGATATCACATTTGATAGTTGTGCTCGGATTGAATGGATTTGGATAATTACTCTCCAATATTGATGTTTCAGGAAATTCCGGAATTGAAGAACCCTCCAGTATGGCACTGATCGGTCCCCACATATTGGAAGTTCCATCGTATTCTGTAGATTCAAGATAGTAATAATAAACTACATTTTCAGCCACTTCATGATCCTCAAAGATATAGGTATAAGGCTGGGTTGTATTAGTTCCCGCCTGGCTATATATCAGTATATATTCTGTAGAATTTTCTGTTTCTCTGTAGAGATTCCAGGTATTTATAGATGCCTCTGTTTGCGTTGTCCAGCTGATCTGTACAAATTCATTCATGATAACTGCAGTTGAAAAATCTGTAAGAGTTACGGGGAGTGGTGAATCTGATAGGAACCAGGTAGGATCATTAACATCGATTCCTGTTGTACTTCCCAATATACCATTGTTCGATCCGGATGTGTCAAGCGCTGTCTGCCCTGAACCAGTATTCAATTTATAATAAGCAACTAAACCGGGTTCCGTTCCGATAAGCTCATTATACATATTTTCACTTATTTCAGTTTCTGTACGGGCGACACTCCAAACTCTGACTTCATCCATTTTCCCATCCAAACATCGTCCAAGGTTGTATGATCTTCCAAGATAAAAATTGCGATTTGAGACAATTTCACCATAGGCAGCAGTAACACTGGCATCTTCGTTTCCATTGATAAATATTTTCATTGTACTGCCATCATAAACGGCGGCAACATGATACCAGATCCCTTCCTGCAGAGAAGTATTTGCCGTCATATTGTAAGCACCACTACCGAATCTCAAGTTTAATTGCATTATGTCATTAGGTACAGCAGTATCACCTATCCTGAGCAATGCGGTATGACCTGTTTCCTCTGTTCCCATTATAGTAGTGATGTATGGCGGAGCTGTCTTGAAAGCATCTACCTTGATCCAACATTCGAAGGTTAAAGCAGAGTATGTCAAATCCATGAAGGAGTTTGAAACTACATAATCATCTACTCCATCAAAATCAAGCGCATTGTTTTGAGCGTTAACAATCATTGGTATTGCACATAAAACTAATAAAATAACTGTAATTTTTTTCATCTTTGCTCTCCTATGAAAATCTTATGCGGTTTTAAAAAAATTCTTTTTCAATTCAACGTTTAATCATTAATGCAAAACTAAAACTAGAAAAATTATTAAGAGTAATATATTTGTGTCAAGTCAAATATTATTCAATAGAATTTTATAAAATTAGAGAATTGTAAATGAGTATTGAAGTAAGTTGAGAGAAGATCTAGGAAAATTAGTTGAGTGAGTGCATAAAGTCAATCCAGAAACATGCTGAACTATCAAATAGTTCTAACAAATAAGCCTAATAAACGAACATATTCACAATTTAGCAAAAATTTCTTAAATCCTAATGTGTTACTGTATAGTGAGATAGCTTATCTTAAATAAATTATTCACATTTTATACACCAGTTATGCACACTTATAAATATCCCTAATCTCTTATAGGAGAAACGTTTAAATTCCTGCGGAATAATATTAGGATTTTTTATTAAATCCCAGGTGTTGATAGGTGTGGATAAGACGGTTAATTGGTGAAACTGTGTTCTAGAAAATCGAGCCAGTTAGTCTGCGAGAATTGCAAATCCCGATACTCTTCTTGGCGAATATCAAAAAAGCCTTGTGTCTCTGCATCCGGAAACCAGATAATTGCAGATCCGACATCAAACGAGGGATAGCCTGTGGGGAATTCATCTGTTTTTTGAAATATATAACAGGTTTCTATAGCTGTCAAAATTTCAGAGGAAATGGTGCTTAGAGAATCATTCTCAGTATTATTATAGACATTTGTAAAGAATTCTTTGATATCAACATCCAAAGCCGGATTGGTGAAGCCACTTGGATTAAATTCTAGACAATCCTGCCTACTCTGCATAAAAATTTCAGCGGCAGCATCAGCTGACCATTCCACAGTAAATTCTTCAAGTTTATTTAAAAGTTGAGGAAATTCTGATGTTTTGAGTACAGAACATGAGAAGGGATTTATCCCAATCATATCGTAATACAAATGATATTGAAACCCAATTTCTAAACAGATACTCTCTACGCTTGTCTGTTCTTCCCAGACAGAAAATATCTCCGCGTAGGGGAATCCTGCGGAATTTACTCCACCTTCAGAGCCTATAATATAATCGGTATAATCTGCAACTTCTGCAGCTACTTCCACGGTCTGCATATTGCAAGCATCGAAGATCAGTATCTCCAAATGCTCATTAATATTTTTGATTCCTGTCCGAAGCTCTCCATTAGCAATACCAATATCATTACCAGCTTCAATATCCGGGCAAAAATATGGATACCAGCCATTTCCATGCGACCAGATAACTAGTGCCTGTTTTTCCGATGGATATTTTCTAAAACCCCAGTTAGCAAAAGCTGTCAGTTCATTCTCATCACCACTGTCGATCTCACCTAAGTAAGAAATTTGCTCTTTTGATCCAGGATAGATATGATATCTATAGGCTGCCGGTGGAGAATTAGATTCGCTGTAATCAATTTGTACAATAACATTGATATTATCGGAGAATTCTGCCTGCATCATGTCTGCAATCTCATCCAGAGCTTCATATTCCAGGCTGTTGTCAGCAGCCATATAGATCAGAATAGTCCAATCACTTTCTTCTATTTTGCTGCAACTTAATAGTGTGAAGATAACAAATGATAACAAAATAATTTTTTTCATCATAATTAAACGTAAGTCATCCTTTAAAAAATAATCTATTTATAGACCTTTACTGCTTCGATACCTTTAAGAACTCGTACACCGCCTTGGGTAAGAGCTTCCATCTCCTTTTCACCAGGAATAACAAAAGTTTTTGCGATAAAGGAGGTTCTCTCCCTCAATGCATTCACAACATAATCGTTATAAACAAGACCGCCTGTTAAGAATATACCATTGACTTTACCCTTGAGCACTGTCGCGCAGGCACCGATCTCTTTGGATATCTGATAGAGCATAGCATCAAAAACAAGTTTTGCTTTTTTATCACCCAGCTTGATCATCGCAATAATTTCACCACCATGATCCGTTCCCAGATAGGCCAAAAGACCACCTGTTTTAGTAAACATGTCAATCATTTCTTTATGTGTATATTTACCACTGAAAGCCAGTTCGAGCAGATCGCCGATCGGCAGAGCACCCGCGCGCTGAGGTGAGAATGGTCCCATACCCAGTACTGCATTATTCACATCGACCATCTTTCCTTTTTTAATGGCTGCCACGCTGATGCCACCGCCCATATGAACCCCGATCAGATTCACCTCTGTGAATTTTTTTTCCAACTTAGCGGCTACACTTATCCCGCAGTAACGGAGATTAAGCGCATGCAGAAGAGATTGCCTCTCGATTTCCGGACAGCCAGAAATGCGGGCGATATCTTCAAACTCATCAACTGTAACCGGATCAACAATGAAGGGAGGAACACCTATAACATCGGCAATAGATTTTGTAATGAAGGCACCCAGATTTGAAGCGTGAATACGACCCCACAGACTCGGATCTTTCAGATCTTTGAGCATCTTATCATTGATCAGGTAGGTTCCACTGGAGATCGATCTTACCAAGCCACCTCTTCCTACGACTGCCTCAATAGATGAAAGCTCAATATTATTATTAGCCAGAGCATTTATTACGAGTTCTTTCCTAAATTCATACTGTTCAATTATTCCGTCAAATTCTGCAATTTTAACGGCATCATGACGCAGGGTCTCTACAAATACGGCTGTCGTATCATCAAAGAGGGCGATCTTGGTTGAAGTTGATCCCGGATTAATAGCTAAAACACGATACTTCATAAATTTACTCCAAATAAATATATTTTTTGACATCTTGCAAAATTCATCTATCCAGTCAAATATTTTCTAAATATTTCATTTTATAATATATTATGAAATTTAATCGAGATTTATCAACATTTTGTTAAACATTAAACATATGTATTTCTCTGCAGAATATCTAAAGATAGGAGTAATAACTAAACATTTTTTTTACCAGTAATCTACAGTTCACAAATGATTTGACACAATAACTCAGCGAAAAATTAATGACAAATGGAGTTAGAAAATGAATATCATTAATAATAAGACAGGATGGATCGAGGTGATCTGCGGCAGTATGTTCAGTGGTAAAACAGAAGAATTGATCCGTCGTGTACACCGGGCTGAATATGCCAGACGTAAGATTCAGGTATTCAAACCTGAAATCGATAATCGTTATGAAAAAGACCACATTGTCTCACACAGTAAAATGAAAACTCCTTCTCAAATCGTTAAAACTGCACAGGAAATTCATGATCTTGTTAAGTATGATACTGAGATAATCGCTATTGATGAAGTACAATTTTTTGATGATAATATTGTAACTGTCTGTGACAAGCTGGCAGATAATGGCAAACGTGTTATCGTAGCCGGACTTGATCAGGATTATAGCGGTAAACCATTTGGTCCGATGCCGGCCCTTTTGGCAATTGCCGAATATGTATCCAAGCTCAATGCGATCTGCATGAAATGCGGAAATCCAGCCAGCAGAACACAACGCTTGACCAAGAGTAAAGAGACTGTGGTTGTGGGTGCTACCGATATCTATGAAGCGCGCTGCAGGAATTGTCACGAGGTTTTATAAATGGACTCATTAAGATTACTTATAGCACAAGCAGTAAAAATTTATATGTACCTGGTAATTTTCAGAGTAGTACTATCCTGGATCCGGATCAATCCTACCGGACAATTCTTTAGTATCTATCTTTTTGTTATTCAAATTACCGAACCTGTTATGAGACCTATCCGTGAATTTCTGCATAAGATCTTCCCTTCATCACCGATTGACTTCTCACCCATTATTGTTATTGTTGCCTTAGATTTGATAAGACAATTCTTAATTGGAATTTGACGAAAAGTAATATGTTAGAAGATATAAAAAAAGCAGCCGTTTTTATTCAGGAACGAATAGACTTTACTCCTGAAATCGGCATAATCCTGGGGACAGGGCTCAACTCGATTGGTGAGATGCTGGAAGATCCGGTAATTATTTCCTATCAGGATATTCCTGAGTGGAGAGCTTCAACTGCTCCCTCGCATCAAGGACGCTTACTAGCCGGTAAGTTGGATAATAAAAGTATTGTAATTCTGCAGGGAAGACTACACTATTATGAAGGATATTCCATGCAGGATATTGGTTTCCCGATCAGGGTTTTAAAGGCACTTGGCGTAGAAAAACTGATCGTAACTAATGCTGCCGGAAGTTTGAATGAGAAGATGGTTCCAGGAAATCTTGTAATGATCAATGATCATATCAACTGGATGGGAAATAATCCGCTGATCGGTGAAAATAGAGATGAACTGGGAATAAGATTTCCAAGTCTGCACGAGCCTTACAATAAAGAATATATTGCCAAAGCTCACAAAATAGCTGAAGATAATAATTTTTCTTTACAGGATGGGACATATTTAGCACTTTCCGGTCCGAGTTTGGAGACACGTGCCGAATGCAAGATGCTGGCAAAAATGGGAGCTGACCTGGTTGGTATGTCGACTGTTCCTGAAGTTATTGTGGCAATACATTCAGGCTTGAAAGTTATTGGCATATCCGTAGTCACTAATTTGAGCAATATCTTTCATTCTAAAGCTCATACACAGGAAGAGATCAGGGATAATGCAGCAAAAGCAAAGCAGGATCTGGAAACATTAATATTAGAATTATTTAAGAAAATATGAATATGAGGAAAAAATTATGTCAGTAAAACAATTAACTAAGAAGAGATTGGATAAGTATCAAGAAATCCTTCTTAAAGAGAGAGAAGAGACACAGAGCATTATTAATGCAATAAATGAAATTCAAAAACGCGGCGATAAGGAAGGCAATGGCGATCTCTCTGCTTATTCGCAGCATCAGGCAGATTTAGGTTCCGATACAGATGAATCTGAACGCCGTGTTTATCTTCTGGAAAAAGAGCTGAAGAATATTAAATTGATCAATTCTGCCCTGAGAAGGATATATGATAAAACATATGGTATCTGCGAGACCTGCGGGGATTACATTCCTGCTAACCGATTAGCAATTATTCCTTATGCTAAATACTGTATTAAATGTAAGGAAGAAGAAGAGCAGAGAAAAAGAAGAAAAAAATAGTGATAATATTAGTGAAAAAATTAGTGAAACTATTACCCTTTTATTGGGTATCGCTGATCGTTATAATACTTGATCAAGTATCAAAATATGTGGTCAAAAGTTCAATTGAACCGGGACAGATAATCAAACTCTCTCCAAAATTGATCTGGCTTACTTCTATTCAGAACACCGGAGCAGCTTTCAGTTTTTCTTTTGGAAATCCGCTGATCAATAGAATTCTCTTCATTATTATTTCGTTCATTGCAGTTACTTTTATTATTTATTTAAGTATTAAGAGTAAGAATAGATTAGAGATATTTTCCTTTGCACTTATCCTCGGTGGTGCGTTAGGAAATTTAGTAGATAGAATTTTTATAGGAAGTGTCACAGATTTTATCTGGTGTGATTTCCCGGATATTATCATGACAAGATGGCCAGTATTCAATGTTGCAGACAGTTCTATTGTAATAGCTATAATATTAATGATAGCTTCCATATTATTTCAAAAAGAGAGACATGAGGAGAAAGAATGAAAAAAATAATTATAGTGGTAATATTCTTAGCTTCTACCTTACTATTTGCACAGGTTATCACTCCAATCGCAAATATTCAAGACAGTGTAAGTGTATACAACGGACAAAATGTTAACATAGAAGGTGTGATCACAATTGGAGCTGGCATATCGAACAATAATCAATTGAATGCCTTTATCCAGGATAGTTCGGGAAAAGGGATAATGCTTTTTGATTACGATATCTCCTCTGCCTATGAAGCCGATCTGGTACGTGGGAATTTTTTGCAGGTATCGGGTGAGGTTGATGAGTATAATGGCGTAACTGAGATCAAGGATTTCTCCTATACAGTTATCAGTTCAGGAAACCCCGATCCAATAGCGACCATCCTTGATCTGGGAGCCAATAACAATATTTACGAAGGGACATTGGTTCAGGCAACCGGCACGATCTATGATGTTTATTCTGCCGGAGGTGGAACCAATCTCAATATAGAGGACGAAGAGGGTAATCAGCTAACGGTACGCGTCTGGGATTCTACAGGTATTGATCTGGATGAATATGTAGAGGGTTACGTTTTAGAAGCTCGCGGTGCCGGTGGCATGTATAATAGTAATTTCCAACTCCTTGCCGGTTATGATGATCATCTGGGCGAGGGTGAATTCCTCAACTATCCTTATGGTGATATCAGCGAAAGAATTCCCGGGCAGCCTGTAAATATTACATTTTCACGACCTATAGAATTCGACAATGTTATTTTGCACTGGAAAACAAACAGCGATATAAGTTTTAACCTTTTGGAAATGATACCTACCGAGAATAATGAAAATATTTATGAAACAGATGTTCCGGCTCAAGGTGAAGGTACGATCGTTGAATTTTACATAATTGCTGCTGATACAAGCGGCACTGAATTCATCTTCCCCGAAGAGTATCCGGATGTTCCAGCCTATTTCTATACTTATAATGCTGTCTCTCACGGTGCGGTCTTAAATATTCCAGCTAAAGCCTTCGACCCCTATAGTGGTGAGAGTTTCCTGATTGAATTTGCTTCTAAAAACGGTGATAAAGCGATCTTGAGGATCTATAACGCG
>JAYEKK010000051.1:0-4881 GCA_034660955.1 Candidatus Cloacimonadota bacterium
AACAGGGGTTTGGTAACCAGAAAAATGTGGGTTTAGCAACCGGAAAAATGTGGGTTTGGTAACCAGAAATAATTGCAGGTTTGAGTCGTCGTTAATATTCATTACGACTCGAATTGAATATTTGTCTATGGTTAAATAGTTACCTTAACTTTTTTGATCTCTTTAAATGCTTCTAAATGTTCTTCGATCTCCTCAACAACATTATCACGATATTTATCGAATTTAGGAATCTCTACATCGATTGTAGCAACTCCATTTTCAAATCCGACATATTTCACCATTTTTAGGGTAACGATGTCTTCCCCGACGCCTGGATAGATAACTTTCTTGAGTTCCTCAACAATAGTTTTCTTACTAAAAGTTTCAGCTTCTGCCAAACCGTGTTCGATCTCGTATTTCTTGATAGCTTTCTTAAGTGTATCTACTGCAAGTACAGAGCAATGCATTTTAACTGCCGGTAATCCATCAAGTTCATCAGCTGCACCTTTCCATGTGATATTTTTGGCTTCTTCAATAGTTTTTCCCATTGCCATATCTGTGATAATGGAACCTGTAGCAATGTTAGATGCACAACCATAAGATTGGAATTTGATTTCATTTATGATATTTGTTTCGGGATCTATCTTTAAGAATATCGAAATCTGATCTCCACAAGCCGGACTTCCTTCAGTAGCTTCTGCATCTGGATTTTCCAACTTTCCAACATTATGAGGTTTCATGAAGTGATCTAAAACTTTTTGTGAATATTGCATAATAATCTCCTACTATAGCTTTATTGACGGGATTAACATGATTAACAGGAATTTTTGGAACATTAAAGACAATATCATAATCATGATTTCAATTTGCCAAATCCAAATTTTCCGAAAGTTTTTTTTCATTATTTTTTATCCAGTTAATCTTGTCGATCCTGTCTAAACTCCTTGTTTATCTTAATATATTAATTACAAAGCGGACTACGAGAACGTAATTCTTTTACAACTTCAGCTAGTTTCTCAACTGTGTAATCTATCTCTTGGAATGTATTATATCTGCTGAGTGTAAACTTCATTGAACTGTGTGATTGCTCGTGATTTCTGCCGAGAGCCATTAGAACATAATTTGCCTTTAGTCCTTGGGAAGCACAGGCACTTCCAGTAGAAATGGAAACGCCGTTAATATCCATCATCATCATAATTGCTTCTCCTTCGATATAATCAAAGGAAATATTGATATTATGAGGAGTTCGTTTGTCTCCACGCGGACCGTTCAATAAAGTGTCAGGGATTGTAGATTCTATTTTATTAAGTAGATAATCAGAAAGTTTACGGATCTTAGCCATATTATCTTCTTTTTCATCGAAAGCAAGTTCCACAGCTTTAGCAAATCCTGCAATAGATGCAACATTCATACCGCCGGTTTGCAGGTTATCCATCCTGTTAACACCATGCTGAACTTGTCCTAACATAATTCCTTTTCTTTGGTACAAAGCACCGATACCTTGAGGACCATGAATTTTGTGAGCACTTATTGACATTAAGTCTATCCCCAATTCATTCACATCGATAGGAATACGTGCATAAGCTTCACAAGCATCAACGTGCATGGCAATATGCTGATCCGCACCATCCAATATTTCCCTGATCTCTTTTATTGGTTGAATTGTTCCAACTGTATGATTTCCTAAAGTTGTCATAAACAATATTGTATCTTCACGGATAGAGTTTTTTAATTGCTCAAGATCAATGAAACCTTCATTATCAGCATTTAAATAGGTAACATCAAATCCGCTTTTTTCAAAAAAAGCAGCATTAGTTAGAATATCCGGGTAATCGATCACAGAGCAAATTATGTGTGTTCCCTTATTTGAATTTGCTGTAAGATATCCCTTGATGGCAATATTGTTAGCCGCTGTTCCGCCAGACGTGAAATGAATTTCTGTTGAGTTTGCTACAATTGAATCTGCAATTATCTTTTTTGCTAATTCCAGATCGGAAGAAATCTCAGTTCCGGTTGCATTGAAATTCTCAGGGAAGTAATATCTATTCTTCATATATTCAGTTGTTATTTCTATAACTTCCGGTGCGGGTTTAGATGTTAAGCAATTATTAAAATATATTCTTTGCATAAATTCTCCTTATAGCCTTGCCACAATTTGATCCAGCTTTATCGAGTCAAAATAATTTTCTGTATGTTCATTTATTTCATCCCAAAGTTCTTTAAAAGCGCAGGGTAGACCAATGCAATGTACATGATCTTCCGGCTTTCCATTGCAGAATGGGGCAACGTAGTTTTCATCAACAGCTTCCATGATATCTTTAAGTGAGATATTGTGAATTTCCAAAGCAAGTTGATATCCACCTTTTGCTCCGTGAATGCTATTTACGAGTCCATTTTGTTTCAGCTTACGAAAAAGTTGTTCGACATATTTTACTGGAAGATTACGGTTTTTACAAATTTCTTTAATAGAAATTGGTTTATCTGCAGAATTTAAGGCGAGTTCTGTTAAAGCTCGTACAGCGTATTCAGTCTTCGTCGAAATATTCATTATCTTCTCCTTGGAAGATAACATATAAAATTAGTATGAATTGGCAAATAGTTTTTTATAAAAAGGTAAAAATATATGATAAGTTTAAAAAATGTAAGTGTTTCGTATCAACAAAAAAGAGTTCTGGAGAATCTTTCTATAGATTTTCAAAAGGGAGAATTCTGTGCTCTTTTGGGACCCAACGGAGCAGGAAAATCTACTTTGCTTAAAGCTATCATTGATTTCCAACTTGAAAAAACCGGAAAAGTATTTATTTCCGGAAAAGAATTTCATGATTGGTCACGGCAGGAACTTGCAAAGCAGATAGCAATAATCCCGCAGGATTTCCAACTTCAATTTGATTACACAGTTGAAGATCTGGTATTAATGGGAAGATTTCCTTATCTTGGACGCTGGCAGAATTATACAAAATTGGATATTGAAAAGGTTAAACAAATATTAAACCAACTTGATCTTTATTCTTTGAAAAATAAATTATATTCTCAATTAAGTGGTGGGGAACGAAGACGTGTTTCCATAGCCAGAGCATTAGCTCAGGAAACTCAGGTTTTACTGATGGACGAAGCATTTGCAAATCTTGATATAAACCATCAACTAGAGATAATGCAACTACTCTCTGAGATAAACAGGGAACACAATAAACTTATAATATTAATATCCCATAATATTAATCTTGCCAGTGAGTATTGCGAGAGAATTGTTATGCTAAAAGAAGGTGTTGTGATTGCTGATGGAACACCCGAAAATATTGTGAATTCAAAGAATTTAAAAGAACTTTATAACGCTGATTTGAAAATAATAAAGAATCCTATTTCAGGGAAACCAAATTTGATATATCCGGGGAAAAATGCGAACTAGAATTATAGTTATACTTCTAATAATATCAATGAAATTGATCGGTATGAACATTAGCGGACGTATTGTGGATGTTGACGGAAAGCCAATTGGGGATGTTGTCATTACAGTAAATAATAAAGCTGTGATCTCACAAGAAGATGGAAATTTCAAATTAGTGGATCTATCTGCTGAAGATAAAATAAATTTTCATAAGATCAGTTATAAAGATAAAACTATATTAGTAGTTGATATCAAAGAGATCATTATTTTAGAAGAAGATGTTATCACAATTCAAGGATTAAGAGTAATTGAGCAAAGGAAAAGAGAATTGATCGGTACAAGTGAGATTATTGTTATCAAAGTTGGTAACAGTTCAGGTTCAGTTGCAGATGTTTTGCGAGAATATACAGACCTGCAAATTTCAGGAACGCCACTCACAGGGGAAGAACAGAAGATCATTTTTCCTGGTTACAAAGCGCGTCATACACTGATAATGCTGGATGGTATCCCTTTAAATAAAAGTGGAACAGCATTTGACATCTCAACTATTCCGGCTGAGATAATTGAGAGTATTGAAATAGTGAGAGGCAGTTCCAGCAGCATTGGCGGTGCCGGTTCGATGGGCGGAATTATAAACATTAATACAAAACGGGCAAATAACAAATACATGGCAAATGCCAGCCATATCTTCGGTTCATTTGGTTTGGATAAACATTCTCTAACATTATCTGCTGCAAATTCCAAGATTCAATTTTATGTTTTTATCAGGAAGAGTTTTGCTCGTAACGATTTCGAATATATTCCTGCTGATAATCCTGATACACGAAGAACCAGAGATTATAATGATAAATCTATTTATGATGTAAATATCAATCTGGGCTATTCCGGATTGATAGGAATATTATCATACAAATTACTATTTCAGGATTTCTTTAAGAAACTTCCCGGTAATACAGAATCTTTAGAATGGTTTAAAAATAGCAGACTTACAGGACAATCACAAAAACATGTAATAAATTATTCAAGGAAATTAGAAGACTTTAGGATTAAAACAGATTTTTTCTATTCACTCGACAAATCTTTATACGATAATACTCACCTTGACTCAACTTTTGCAAACAATATCTATCTTGCAACTCTCGCTAAAAACAAGCAGCAAAGTAAAGGGATAAAACTGCATTCGGAGTATTTGAGTGATGTGTTTTATATCGATTGGGGTGGAGATTACCGATACGAGGATTTTAAATATACAGATCTGAACTATCCGGATCAATCCATTGAAAAAGTTTACAGAAATAACTATGCAATTTTTGGAAAAACCCAGTTCAAACAAAAGCATTTTCCGTATACTACCAGTTTAATCGCATCAACCCGTTGGGATTATACAACAAATTTTAATGATCATACAAGTTGGAAGATAGAGCCTGAGTTTTCTTATGAAAATTATTTTAAGATATATCTTGGTGGGAATGCGGCAAATGGTTATACTCTGCCTTCCTACTACAGTCTTTTTTGGA
>JAYEKK010000052.1:0-4850 GCA_034660955.1 Candidatus Cloacimonadota bacterium
AACCTGTCTGCAAAGTCGTAATTTCTAATCCCGTCACTCTGCCTGCCAAACGAAGCTCGTGTCATCCTGTCCGTTCTCCGTAGTACTACGAAGGATGAAAGCGTAGTCGAAGGACGAAGGCTGGAGAAATTCTTTTTTACTTTTCTAAGAAGAATCTCAGATTTTCCCAACTTTACAGTGTCATCCTGAGTGTCCGGCTAATGCCGGATGTATCGAAGGATACATAATGATTTATTGTCTACGCTTCGATACGAGACTTCGTCTCTACTCAGTGTGACAGTAAAAATTAAAATTCTTCTAACTTAGCATTAAACTCAACCTTCTCGATTTCTATTTCACTAATTAAAGTGCCATCAATATCGGTTGAGATCGTATGAATTGGATAATTGATCCCATCCACTACTTTATATTCGAGGTAGGTTCTTATAATTTGTTTCGTGTCTATTGTATAGATCATTTGGACAGGAAGCTTCTTTTTAATATCAACAAATAAATTAAATACAGAATCATCTCTCATTAATTCAAGTTCATAGCACTCCCTCTCCAGAATTGTTTTTTCACCCAGAAGCTTGATCTCGAAATCTGTTTTACTCCGTACAATTTGAATTAAATTCCGATCCAAATTTCCCCTAATTGTATTAATATATTTCTCTGGTAAATTTTCGTAATACCCTTTTGGATACTTAAGCCAGCCGCTATCTTTATCAATAATGAATTCCTTATCTTCGAATTTTATTCTTAGTTTACCTGGAAATTTTACTTCCACTAATACAGGAAATGAGATCGTACCGAACTCCATTGGTTGATTCGCTGTACCTATTGTGCGTATTGTTTTTATTTGATCTACATCACCAATACTTAGCACCATTTCATCAAATATTCTGTTGCCTTCAAATTGCTGCTTCTCACCAAGTTTATACTCTTCAAATTCCTCAGAAAATAATGAAACAGAAATAAGAAAAATTATACAAATCAATTTTATTAATCTCATGCTAATTTAACTCCTTCGACCGGAAGATTGAAAAACTTGATTTTTTGTCAAATGTTAAAAGAAACAACTACACCAAATGGAGCGAAGCGGAAGGTTGGTTGAAGTTTGGCGTGCGCCACGTTCTTTCACTTTCTCTTCTTGCTTATTGTGGAGTTGTGTTAACAGCATCAATCTCTATTTTAATAAAAGACATTTTTTCACATCTTCAGTTTTCTTGTTTACAATTAATTTGTAGAAATATACTCCAGAACTTACAGATTTACCAACTTCATCTACACCGTTCCAAATTACTGAATGATCACCAACAGGAATAATTTCATTAATAAGTGTTTTAACTTTTTGACCTTTGATATTATAAATAGTAAGCTCAATATTACTTTCTATCATTATTAAGAAAGTTATTGTTGTTTGGGGGTTAAATGGATTGGGATAATTCTGATTTAAAATGATTTCGGGTTTAACTGCAAGTGTATTGTCATAAACATTCACATAAGGTGTTGCGCCATATTCATAAGCTCCAATATCAATTATTGCAATTCCATCATTATCACCATCCCATATACGAATATTATTAATAATATCATATGGAGGAAGATTTAAATATGATATAACTGGATTCCCTGCATCAATGCATGGAGAATCTTCACTTAGTTCAAAAGGGAATAATGTGCCTAATTCCTGAAATAGAGGATTATCTTCGATTATATTATTTCCTGCATAATTTCCAATTCCTCCTTCAACTACACAATAATAAAATGAGGGGTGGGAAGATACACCTGGAGCTGTATAAATCTCTTCAATTTCTGGATTCCATAAAATAGTATTTGTAAATATTGGATTGGAACCATAATAAGTATGTATTGCTTCAGGCAAATATGTACTTGTGCAAAAGTTGTTTGCGATTGTGCAATTAGTGATGCGAAAACTTGAAAAATCCTGTAAATACATAGCAGCACCATCGTTTCTACTCGAATTATTACAAATAACATCTCCGATAAAGGTAGGACTATCAAAATCGCAATAAGTAGAGATACCTCCTCCTATAGTGGCGTAGTTATAGCAAATCCAATTATTAATAATGTCTCCATCGGAATCATTGAAACATAAACCTCCTCCACTATGACCTCCATTATTGAATATTATCAAATTATTTTCAATAATAGCGTTACTATGATTTACACTATATATAGCTCCACCACCGCTGACGGCATAATTGTATTTAAATATGTTATTACTAATTGTAATGTTTCCACTATCAAGAAATATTGCCCCGCCCGAATTCGCTATGTTTTCCGTAAATGTACAATTTGAGATTGTTATATTAGGAAAATATCTAACATAAAATGCACCACCATAATTTGATCCCTCATTTATACTTTTTGCATTACTAAAAAGGCAATATTCAAAAATAGCTTCTTCATTAAAAGGTGTTTCATTGAAATGGAAACCATTCCAGCCGATGTTTTTATCTATAGGAGAAAAATAAATCGAATTGTTTTCCACTCCTTGTGCATAAATGCTGCCATCTACTTCTATTTTGTAGTTACCAGCAAATATTATCTCGACTCCTGGCTCAATTATTAAAGCCTGATCTTCTGGGATATAAAGACTATCAATTACATAATAAGGAGAATTAACAGTTGAGAGTGTTCCAACGGTCTCACCTTCTAACACATTACCAAATATAAAATACACTTCTTCTGTTAAACTAGGAATAAACCCATCTTTATAGCCTTTTGCTTTCAACGTTGTAGTTGTTGAAATTGTAATTGGAGATGTGTATAAAATAGAATTTATAGTTGGTTCAGAACCATCAATTGTATAATATATAGAAGCTCCAACTGTCTCCGTTTCCATTTCAACTTGTTGGGGTTCGAAGAAAACGCCGCTATTTATCGAAATATTTGGGCTTAATACTACAATTGAGTTTTCCTGCAGCTCATAAGCTCCAATATCTATTTCAGTATTTTCACCTTCAAATATTCTGGGATTTCCTGCTATATCATATCCTTCAATCTGAAGATTTGGACTAAATATGGATGAGTTTCCCACATTTACACAATATGATTCTGGTGTTAATGAGAACGGATGTTCTCCAATATTACTAAAGCCCGGATCAACATCAATATTATTGATATATTCTCCATTATAATATTCTACACCTCCGGCAATATTACAATTATAGAAATTTGTAATTCCATCCAGATCATTAATAAATACTTGAGCACCATCTTCCGGATTTCCCCAAATGATATTGTTATAAAAATCTATTGGATAGTGATAGGAATAATATATGCCATTGCCTTCTTCACTTTGATTATATGCAATTGTGTTATTACAACATATTATGTTTTGGGATCCTCCAAGTGCTATACCTCCTCCTCCTAATCCTGCTCGATTATAAGCAATTACATTATTTATTATGATAACATTATTGTAACTGACAACAATACCACCTCCACCATATATCGCATAGTTGTCTGTAATATAATTATTGGTTATTATCGTTGGTTCATGCATATTTATTGCACCACCTCTGCCTGCAATATTATTATGTATTCGGTTATGAGTTATATCTACGCTGCCTCCATAATCAATAAAGATTGCACCACCTTGACCTTCAGGATAACCACCAATTTTTTTTGCATATGATATATCGCAATAAGATAAGATTGTTTGATTAAAAGCTGTTGCATCTTCATTATCAAATGTAAAACCATTCCAGCTTCCATCTGTTGTATTGATATTACTGAAACCTGTTGTGTCGATAACAGTGAATGTAATATAATCGGATTCAACTCCAACTGCTAACAGACAGCCCTCTATTAAAAAACTATAATAATCTTGAAAAATAACTTCAACTCCTGGTTGAACAATTAATGAATCTTCTGCTTGAATGTTTATATCACCAAAGATGTTAAAAGGTGATCCTTCAATATTCCAAATACCTGAGACATTTCCTGATGGAATATTTGTGTCAGCACAAACAAAAGTAATTATGATTATGAATGATAATAATAAAATATTTCTTTGCATTATTTACCTCCATTTAATCTAGTTGCTGCTAATGTTTTGTGGCTGCCACGTTTCATTCAACTTTTCTTCTTGCTCGAATGTAGTCACTTTTGTTATAGGAATTTTCCTCATCAATGCTCAGTTAAAAATAGATTCAATTATTGGTTTCAAATCCAATATTTCTACTGGTTTCGTGAGATAAGCAACGGGTTTAGTTTTTTGAGCTCGTTCAACAACTTCAAGCTCTTCGTAACCTGTCATATATATTATTTGAATTTTTGATTTCTTGTTTATTACTTCAGCAGTTTCAATTCCATCAATTTTGCCCACGAGATTTATATCCATTAAGATTAAATCAGGTTTTGTGGTTTCTACAAATTCAACAGCTTCTTCTCCTGTGGTGAAACTGCCGCAAACCGTGTAACCTTCATCTTCAAGTTGCATTTTCAACCAAGCTGAAAGAATAACTTCATCTTCTACTATTAAGATACTTTTTTGTTTTTCCATCTCACACCCTATTTTTATGATCTTCATCTTTAATTTTGATATGCCATTTTAAACCTTTTTCAGTTTTAATTGAAACTTCTCCTTTTAGCTGATACTCTACAACCGAAAATACAGAAGTCAAACCCATTGAACCATCCTGGCGCGGATCAAAATTACGCGGGAATCCTATGCCATTATCAGCCAGTTCAAAATTTATAGTTTTATCTTTCTCTCTAAATAAACGAATGGATATTACACCTTCCTGACGGTTTGGAAATGCGTGTTTAAAGATATTAGAAATAAGCTCATTGATAATTAAACCCAGAGGGACAGCATAATCGATTGAAATTCTAATATC
>JAYEKK010000053.1:0-4840 GCA_034660955.1 Candidatus Cloacimonadota bacterium
GCCCAGACCTTTTCTGGTCTGGGCTAAATAATTAATGATTTGATAAATTAAAAAGCCCCTCAGCTTTCACTGAAGGGCTAATGTCTAACTGCTAATTAGCTAACAGCTATTTCATAAAAGAGAAAAGTTGCCCATACCAGAAAAGGTCTGGGCTAAATGATTAATGATTTAATAAATTAAAAAGCCCCTCAGCTTTCACTGAAGGGCTAATGTCTAACTGCTAATTAGCTAACAGCTATTTCATAAGAATCATTTTCTTTGTTGAGGAGTAGTTACCTGATTTCATTTTATAGAAATAGATACCACTAGATACTTTATGATTAGCATTATTTGTGCCTTCCCAGACAAGAGTATGATCACCAGCTATCTTATAATCATTTATAAGTGTCTTAACTAACTGACCCTTAATATTGAATATTTCTATTGTAACATTTCCATCTTCTACCATATTGTAAGCTATTGTTGTAGTTGGATTGAACGGATTTGGATAGTTCTGACCCAAAAGTTCAGCATTTGGTGTTATAGTAACATTATTAGAAGAGCTAAAAGGAATATGTTCTTCCTGGAATTCAAGATCGATAGCAGCATACATTAATGGACTATTTGACCATCCACCCTCACCTTGAACTGCTGAGCCGTATATACCATCATCTATGAATACGAAACTAAGTTTAGCGTGGTAGTTATCTGGTTCATTGCTAAGGATCTCAAGCTTATCATCTAGAGATATTGTAACAGGAATCATATCTTCAAATTCCGGTGCATAGTTATTGTCAAAGTTATTATCAGGATCTACAACTATATCGAGCGGATTAGCATTGATGTATCTGATATCTGACCATGTTAAACCATTATCATCAGAGATACAGATAGCGATTTCAGATTCATTTACCCAATAGTCGTATCCTGTTACTTCATAATATGCATTCTGAAGTTTTCCGCCATCATGCCATACAGCAGCTAACCAGTTTCCATTTGAAACAACTTTACAGTTACTTTCATGGAAATAAGCATTTTGGTAATCACCAAGGAAAAGCCAACTAGGAGCACTCATAACAACCACAGGTTCACCATCATCATAGTATTCATCAACTTCACCATCATCATTAAGGTCCCAGGCTACTGCTAAATGATCATCACCAGGGTCAGTATCTTGAACATCCATATCATAAAAACTGAATTCACCTGTAGCAATATCAAATGTGAACATTTTAGGATACATATATGCTGGCATATAGTAGCCTGTATTCATATTCTCTAGGTTATTATAGTTCACACCAGCCATCCATACTATTTTTGTGTGATCTTCTGTAAATGCACAATTGTAATGGCTAAGGTCACCTGAAGGTACAATATACATTTCTGCTGGAGTTGTTCCATCGTCATTATACCATAAATATGTTACACCGTCTTCATAAAATGGATTAACCATAGGCTGTTTAAGTTCTTGAGAATAATGTGTAAATGTTTCGCCGTAGTCATCACTATACATACACATTAGAGAATCACCAAAAGAACCAACGAAAGCTACTTGTCCATCAACAGTACTTACGATCATATCCTTATTTATACGATCAATATCACTATATGTTAAATAATCCCAATATGGAAATGACTGTATTGTCCAATCAAGATCTGATGTATTCGTTAAATCTTCATCGTTGAAATCTGCATATAGATAAAGGCTATTGTAATTTGTATGCACATAATTATTCCCATAAGCATGAATTCTTCTGTATCCAGTAACTGGAGATGGTCCAACCCAAATTTGAGGCCAGATAAATTCATCATCTGGTGAACCTGTATATGGCTCACTCATTTCCGGATTATCAAAAAGAATAAATGGTGTTCTCCAACTACCAGGTGTACCTGTGATATGGAATATTGCATAAGACAAATGACTATCATAAGTTCCATCAGGCTCTACTACTGAATGCCAGGATACAAATGGATCACCTGTATAAGGATCGATCGCCAGAGTTGTGAAACCTTCACGATTGATCGTTGGATTAACTGCATTACTCTCTGCAAGTGTTCCATCAGAATTAATATAACTGTAATAAGCCCTACGGTCTGAACCAACTGCTTGTGTTTCTGAACGCATATAACTTACATACCAGCCATCTGCTGGATAACCCAATGGTTGTGAAACTGCGGGTTGTTTTCTTAGGTTATGTCCGTTGTAACTGAAAGGCATGTAATCATAATACGAACTTGTTAAATAAGTTGTATTCTCACCGTCACCATTCGGAATAAAGGAATACTCCGGTGCAGGATCTTGATCCCTGGACACATTTCTCACTCCATAACGCATTGCCGGACTATAGCCGCCTTTTGCAACTTGGGCTGGTTGCATAAAATCTTCAGCTACTAGTGAACACACTAATAAACTTAAACCCAAAAGAATTAACATCTTTTTCATTTTTTCCTCCCTTTTTTTGTGCTATTTTTTTAAAATGACAATTTTAAAGATAATCTTTGAGGAGATTTAAAAAATTCCTCCGTAAGATCTCCCATATCCGTATAAGAATAATCTATATTAATTACAGCAAAGCTGGTTGGTATACTCCAACCAAAACCAGCTGAATAGGATGTTTCATCATAATTTAATTGGTATCCTGATCTAATTTTAAAAGTACCGATCTTGTATTCCATACCCATATTATAAGTCTCTTGTCTATCCACACAGTTATCAAGCTGAACAGAAGCCAATAATAATTGGTTATCTCTTGCATAAATGTCCATTGCTACACCAAGAGAGAATCCCATAGGAATTTTAAATGGGAATTCATCACGGTCTTCATCAATTAGTCCATCTCCATCATTATCGATAAGATCAAATGGATCTTCATTTAATAAACCATCACCATCTTCATCGATCTCGTACTCAAGATCTGGTCCAAAATTCTTTATTGCCATACCAATTGTAAGATTCTTCCACCCTGTATTATACAAAGTACCAATATCCACAGCAATACCATTTACAGCATATTCATCAAGCTTTTCATAAACAAATTTGATGTTAGCTCCAAATGAAAACTTATCAGTAAATTCATTTGCGTAAGTAATGCCCGCCATAAAATCGTAACAGGTGAATTCTTCACCTGTAGGTCCAAAAATCTCTTCTTCAGTTACATCCATATAATCCATATGCAAAAGTGCAGTGCTAACTCCAAAAGTACCTAATGGAGTAACTTTAGAAAAAGCTACAAATTCATAGTTAATACCTGCAACCCATGTCGTATGAGAGAACATAACCTGATCTTGTGCTTTCAATGCAAGACCAGCTGGATTCCAGTAAATTGAAGAAATATCATCTGTAACTGCTGTATATGCCTCACCCATACCCAGAGCTCTTGCGCCAATACCTATTTTCAAAAACTGAAGCCCTGCTGTCCCTGTTTTTGCAAAAATATCAGCAAATAGTAATCCAGGAATTACAATAAGTATTATAAGTATAACAACATATTTTCTCATATTTTACCTCTCATTTATCATTGTGAGTTTGGTTCACAGACATTTTGCCTGTGAACCTAGAACTCAATTATTTAATTATAACAAATTTTCCAACTTTAATATTCCCAGAATCATGATCTTTTACTGAGAATAGATATACGCCGGCAGCAATGATCTGGTTATTTCTAGATAACAGATCCCATGAAGCCATTCCAGTTGCTGTAATATCACTTTTCTTCAATTTATCTTTATTAAGTGCTGCTCCAATCGTGATAATATCTTCCCCTTCACTTCCATTGTGTACAACCTTATCAACAAGGTCACCAGCAAGTGTATAGATTTTAATAGTACAATTCTCTGGTATGTTAACGAACCAGATCCTTCTACTTCTATCACCTGTGAAATCATCTTCTCTTCTGCCATCAAATTTACTTTGTCCAATATATGGATTCGGAACAACATAAATATTTTCCATGTCAGATGTTGCAGATGGTCCTGGGAATAATATCTTCATATTAGCATCAGCATCTCTTCCAGATTCAAGAGAGAGAATACCTTCAGATGGATAACCTCTATCCCATGTAGTAACAGCAGCATAATATTCTATACCTTTAGGTGGATGAGAGATTATGTCGTGATAATATCTACGAGAAAGACGTTTATTTTTAATCTCTAAAATCTTCTCAGGATCAGAGAGAACATCATTGCTAATAAATCCAGATAATGGAATTAAGTTTCGAGAGTATAATTCTAGATATATATCATCACCATTTGGTAATGCCAAAAGATTTGGATTTGCAAAATATAAAGCCTTATCATCATCAGACCATGCATCTACAACTTCATCATCAGCAGTGGCTTTTGTTTTTGTATAATCATAAATATGCTCTCCAAAAACGTAATCATCAACTGCGATATCGAATGGGATTAATGCATATTGTTCACTTAAATGATAATAGTTTTCATCATCTTCAGTAATATCTCTTCTATTTGGAAGAGACTGATCCTCAGTTCCGATTCCAAGTTCACCTTGGTAATCTACAAATAATGAATCACCTTCATTAACTAGATAATCAATGAAATCCTGATCCGTTTCGTATTTATCCCATTTACCTTTTTCCACCCAGTCTTCCTGAGAACCGCTTCCGGATCTACCGTATAGTGTATATCCTTGAAAGTCATGTCTCAATCTGAATGCTGTCCATGGATTCACAAGTCTATTAGCAGGATTTTCATAATCAATTCCCCAAACACTTGGCAAGAACTCTTCCGGCATATTTGTAGTATCAGCTTCATCTACATAACTATCATAACCCGGGAAATCTACTTGCCAGCCAACATTACTCGGAGGAACAAATTCGATATCTATCGTATATTCTGATAT
>JAYEKK010000054.1:0-4825 GCA_034660955.1 Candidatus Cloacimonadota bacterium
CAAAAAAGCAATTGAAGCTAAATCAGATGAGGTTCGTCATTATTTGTGGATAGGTAAAGCATATATAAAGCTGAAAAATAAAGAAGAGGCAAAAAAATATTTACAAACAGCTACCGAAATGACACCATTCGATGATGCAGATAAATTAATGCAGAAAGAAGCTGCTGAATTACTGAAAAAATTGAAGTAAAAAAAATTAAGCTGAAACCTTCAAGGTTTTGAAAACCTTGAAGGTTTTTTTTATTTATCTGATTACTTTCCCATTCTTAATTACAGTTTCAACATTATTCGATCCAAAATGATATGGCAAAAATTGATAGGAAGGCATATCCATTATCAGAATATCTGCTTTCTTTCCAATCTCTAAACTTCCAATATCATTTCCTAATCCCAAAGAATGAGCCGCATTTATTGTTGATGCGGTTATAGCTTCTGCCGGTGTCATTTTCATTTGCAAACAAGCAAGAGTGATAATGAATTGCATACTATCACAATTACAGCTTCCTGGATTGAAATCGGTTGCTAAAGCAACAGCCAATCCGGAGTTTATCATATCACGCGCTCTAGCATAAGATTTCATGCCGAGAGAAAAGATCGTACCTGGAAGAAGTATGGCGATCACTTCATTATCCCGCATTGCTTTAATTCCCTCATCAGATGCAGCTCCAAGGTGATCAGCAGTAACAGCGCCAACTTCGGCTGCAAGTTCTGCTCCACCAATCGGTTTGATCTCATCTGCATGCATGCGGATTTTAAAACCGAGTTCTTTTGCCCGATTTAATATTCTACGGGATTGCTCAATATTATAAACATGATCTTCAGTGAAAATATCACAATATTCAGCTAGATTTAATTCCCTAACTTGTGGCATCATTTCGTTCATTAGGATGTCGATGTATTTCTCTTTATCATCTTTGTGTTCTATGGGGAATTCATGAGCACCCAGAAAAGTGGAGATTATGTCGATAGGCAAATTTTCATTTAATTTTTTAATAACTTTGAGCATTTTAATTTCACTTTCCGTAGATAATCCATAACCACTTTTTGCTTCCATGGTTGTCGTCCCATTAGAAATGATCTTATTTATTCTTTTTTCTGCCAGCTGATATAATTCTTTTTCAGAAGTTTCACGAACTCCGGCAATACTTGAACGGATACCACCTCCGCTCTGTGAGATTTCAACGTACGATTTCCCCAAAATGCGCATCTCAAATTCATTTTCACGTGTTTGCTTAAAAACCGGATGAGTGTGCGGATCTACAAAACCCGGCATCACAACTTTATTTGCGGCATCAATTACTTTTCCAGCTTGGAAATCTGCTGCAATTTTTTCTGTAGTTCCCACAGCAATAATTTTATTATCTTTTACGGCTATTGCACCGTTATTAATTATGCCGAGTTCGTTCATTTCCGTTCCGGTTCTTGGACTTTTAGAACCTGCTAAAGTAAGCAATTCTTTTGCATTGATAATTAATAGATCAGCTTTCATGAAGACACCTCAATTTTTTTTGTAGATTTTTATTATTAATAAATAAAAGCAAGTGAATTATTAATAAATTGTTATTGTTATTGTTTTAAGGATATCGGAGAATCTATTAAAAACCTGCTTTACAAGCACCGCTCAACATTTTTATCACTTGACTTGATAAGAACATTCTTTAAATTAGCGGATTGATTAAATAGTAACTCGATCTGGAGATAATATGGCAAGATTATTTGGTAAAGAATATCATGAAAACTCTAATTCATGGTTCTTTAAAAGTTCGCTCATCAGGTTAATGAAAGACGATTTGATCTATAAAAATTATCTTGATGAAAATAAGAACATTGTTTTCAGATTTGAAGCAGTGCCAGCGAAAAAGTATACCTTCCCGGCAAAAATGGAAATCCTTTATGATAAGAAAAGTGAAAAAATAATTAATCACTCCTGCTCAGAATGTGACGACAAAGAATGCCGGCACTATCTTTCCATTATTAAATATGCGTATAATTTTCTCTCTACGGATATGTTGGAAAAGAGTTCAGTTCAAACTTATCATACAAGTTTATTAGATTACAATGAGTTTTGGCAAAGAACTGTATTAAATGCAAAGATCGAGATCAGCGATATTTATAATAATAAAACCGATAAGATCCGATTCAACATGAAGAGTTACAAACCACTCTTAATAAGAATAATTGCTTGTATTTGTGCTGATGGAGATTTTAAAGAAGAAGATATTATTTTAATTCCTCAAGCAGAAAAACAGATGAAAGCATTATCATCGGAAGAGCTGGAATTACTGAGATTATTATATAAGAATAAGTGTTCATTCAGCCGAAAGGGCACTTTTTTTACGATTTATAAGCATAAATTCATAAACATCATTAATATTCTCAAGAACATGCAGAACAAAGTTTACATCAAGGAAACCGGTGACAATATCAAATTTTCTGATGATGAATTTAGAATGAATTTTCAGGTAAGTAGATATGAATCTAATAAATATATACTTAAAATATCTAATGCAGAACAGATCTCCGCAGTTTTTTCTGGGAAAACGACCTACATCTTTATTAAGAACATGGTCAATTCTATAAATTTACCGTTTAAAATTAGTATTTCCAAGAAAATTTTTGCAGATGGATATATTCTAGAAAAAACGGATCTTGTTTATTTATACTCTGTTGTAGCAAGGCAATTAGGCCTTATGAAATGCTATCTGGATTTCGATGAAGATATAGAAATCCCCGAAGTTCATCATAATACTCCCACTATTACCTATAAATTATTCAAGGAAAATAAGAGGATAATATTAAATGGAATCTTAGATTATTCCGATGGAAATGAGATTCCAATGTCTGTGATTCGTCTTCCTGTAGAACTTGTGCGGTATGATCAGGATGGTGAGATTGCATGGTTTTATATTCCACCGCAGATCAAATATGAAATCTTTGAATTTGTGAATAAATTACCAGAATCTAAAACCCATCAGTTAGAAGAAAATTCACAACTGATATTTGAAGAACAGGAAAATATTGATGCATTAAAGAAAATCATTTTTGAAAATGCAGATCCTTCTTGGAATATACAACTTTCAGATGAATTGAAGAAAGAATTTATTTATAAAGTTGATCTTAAACCGGTGATAAGAACGAAACAAACAAAAAGGATCGACTGGTTTGAATACGATGTCGAATATAATTATAAAGATATAAAATTTACACATCAAGAATTAAAAGAATTTTTTGAAACAAAAGAGAAGTTTCTGAAATTAGAAGATGGCAGATTACTATATTTTGAGAATAAAACTGCCTTCTTAGAAATTGAAAAATTAATAAATAAAAGCAAAAAAACACCAAGCGAAGCATTTAAACTTTCCATCTATAATTTGCCTTATGTTTATCAGTTAAATACAATAAATAGCGGTATCAAAATCGAGGGAGACTCGTATCTAGAAGAGATGTTCACTGCAATCCTCAAGAGAAGATTAGATGAACGAACTACTATTACTTCTATACTTAGACCTGTAATGAGAAGTTATCAGAAAGCAGGATATCATTGGATGAAAATGCTGGAACGATTCGGACTTTCCGGAATTCTGGCAGATGAAATGGGATTGGGCAAAACAATTCAATCCATATCTGTACTCTCGGATCTTCCTGCAGATTCAAGATCTTTGATCATTTGTCCTAAAACTCTTCTTTTTAATTGGGCTGCAGAAATCAACAAATTCAATAAAAGTCTTTCTTATACGTTGTATGAGGGTAACCAGAAAGAGAGAAAGAAAATATTGGAAAACCTGAATGTGAATCTTCTTTTTGCTTCTTATTCAATTATTCAGAATGACATTGAAGATCTTTCTGAAATTGAGTTTGATTATATAATTTTAGATGAAGCGCAACATATAAAAAATCCTTTAGCTTTACGAACAAAGGCTGTGAAAAAGTTGAAAGCAAAACATCGTTGTGCGCTTTCGGGAACTCCAATTGAAAACAATCCAACTGAATTATGGTCTATTTTTGATTTCCTGATGCCGGGTTATTTACCAAAATCAAAAAACTTCATTAGTAAATACAAGAATGATCCGAATAAGCTAAAAGAAAGTAATGATAAACTCAAAATGCTTGTTTCTCCATTTATTTTAAGAAGAAAGAAGAATGATGTTTTAATAGAGCTTCCCGATAAACAGGTGCAGCAGGTTTATTGCAAACTTACATCGGTTCAGGAAAAAATGTATCTCCAGATCCTTGAAGAAGTGAAAAATAGATATTTGGATACTGAGAATGTTGGGAATAAATATCTCCATATTCTGGCAGCTCTCACCAAATTGCGTCAGATTTGTAATCATCCTCATCTTGTTGATAAAGATCTCAAAGAGAATATTGAATTCTCAGGAAAACTTGAACTATTACGTGAAATTATTGTCGATGCTGTGGAAGGTGGGAAGAAATTATTGATTTTTAGTCAATTTGTACAAATGCTGAAAATTTTAAGGAATATGTTAAAAGAAGAAAAAATTACTTATGAATATATGGATGGTTCAGTCAAGAACAGACAAAAAGTAATTGATAATTTTAATAATAATAACAATATCAGAACTTTTCTAATTAGTTTGAAAACAGGTGGTTATGGTTTGAACCTGACGTCTGCTGATACTGTGATAATAGTTGATCCATGGTGGAATCCAATGGGTGAAAATCAAGCTATAGATAGAGCTCACAGAATTGGTCAAACAAAAAAAGTAATGGTTTATAAGATTATTACAAAAGGAACAATAGAAGAGAAGATACTTGATCTTCAGCAGAATAAGAAGATGATGTTTGATAATATTATTGAAGAAGG
>JAYEKK010000055.1:0-4810 GCA_034660955.1 Candidatus Cloacimonadota bacterium
GTTCTTCCCATCCTACAATTTCATTATTGATAAAAATCTCATTATTTTTGGTGAGTGTAAGACTAATGTTCTTGTTATATTCATTCTGCTGGGAATTTGAACCAGGCAGATCAACCTTTATGCCTGAGTGTGTAATAAAATTTGAAGAGATCAATAGGAAGATCAGCAGGAGAAATATAACATCTGTAAATGAGATCAATCCAATTGTTGAGATCCGCTTTTTCTTCGTTTTAATAACCATCCTTCATACCTCTAATATTATAGATAAATTCATTCGTGTTTTCTTCCAATTCATGAGAAAGATCCTCAACCTTCCCAACCAGATAATTATAAAAAAGAATTGCAATGATCCCTACAGTAAGACCGCCAATAGTAGTGATTAACGCTTCCCAAATACCACCAGCCAATAAACTTATGTCAACTCCACCACCCGTTTCACCTAATTTCATAAAAACTTTTACCATACCGGTAACAGTTCCCAAAAAACCTATAAGAGGTGCAACTGCTGCAAATGTAGCAAGTGTTCCCAGATTCTTTTCCAAATAATGGATCTCTTTATTTACAGCAGATTCAATCACTTCTTTTGTTTCATCCATTCCCCTATCCAGAACACTTATAGCTTTAGCAATTATGTTAGCAATCGGACTGCTGTTTCGGTCTTCACATACACGAATTGCTATCTCAAGTTTCTTCTCTCTAAGATAGCCATAAACTTCCTGCAGGAACTCTTCTTCATTCTTATGTGATTTTTTTAGTTTGATCAATCTCTCTATTATAATTGATAATGCTGCAATTGATATGATAAATAAAATTATCATTAAGAAACCACCTTTCGAAGCTATCGAAAACAAGCTGGTTTCCATTGGAACGTCCGCTGCTAAAACCATTAAATTCATCATTCCTCCTTATGAAATATGTACGCCGATGAGAAGTACTCCGTTAATATTGTCAAATTATCTTTTTATGGCAAACCTTCAAGGTCTTCGAAAACCTTGAAGGTTTAATGAGTTCAGGATACTTTGAAGGTTTTATTTGACATTGAACTCGAATATTCAATCATATCCGCAGTTAAATAAAGGATAAGAATATGAAATCTAACAGTTATGATAAATATTATGGGATAACAACTTTTGGTGAAAGTCATGGAAAGGCTATCGGAGTAGTTATCCAAGATATAAAACCGGGTATCGAGTTCCCGTTTGAAAGGATCCAGAATGCTCTTAATGAGCGCAAACCCGGCACAGGAACATTTTCATCCCCAAGAAAAGAGAAAGATGAACTTCAGATTTTGTCAGGTGTTTTCGAAGGTAAAACTACAGGTATGCCGATCTGTTTATTAGTTTACAATAAAGATGCTCGCAATAAAGATTATGAACATCTAAAAGATCTGTTCCGTCCGGGACATGCAGATTTCTCATATTTTAAAAAATTTAAGATCTATGACCATCGTGGCGGCGGCAGAGCTTCCGGTAGAGAAACGATCTCACGAGTTGCCGCTTCCGGATTAGTTGAAAATATTTTGGAAGATATTAAGATAATTACTTATCCGATAAAAATTGGGAAATTTGAAACAACTCAAACTGATCTTTCTTTCCAAAATGAACTATCCTGGCACGACAGAACGAATTACGAAAATCTAATTGAGTATTTGAATAATATTAAAAACGAAGGAAATTCGATCGGTGGAATTGTGGAGGTGAAGATCTTAGGATTACCTGCTGGACTAGGAGATCCTGTTTTTGAGAAACTGGATGCTAACCTGGCAAAAGCTATCCTTTCGATAGGTGCAGTAAAGGGAATAGAATTTGGAACCGGCTTTGAATTTGCAGCTTTGAAGGGTAACAAAGCAAATGATCAGATGAATAATGATGGGTTTATTACAAATCATAACGGTGGAATTCTGGGTGGAATAAGCACAGGAAATGATCTCATATTTCGTTTTGTAGTCAAACCTACCCCTTCAATAAATATAACACAAAAAACAGTAACGAAAGATAATATAGAAGTTGAATTTAAATCTTATGGAAGACATGACACATGCATTATTCCACGAATTATTCCTGTTGCTGAGGCAATGGTAAAACTTGTTTTGGCAGATGCTTTGAGTTTTCAAAAACTTATCTCGAACGATAAATTAGAGTTAGCAGATTACCGAGAAGCAATTGATAAAATTGATGAAGATATTTTAATTGCACTCGGCAGAAGACGAAAAATCTCTGAACTTATCGGTATATTTAAACAAGAAAATAAACTTCAGATAGAGAATAAAGGTCGTGAAGAAGAGCTTTTGAACAAACTGAGACAGAAAGCAAAATTATGGAATATCGATGATTCACTTGTCACGAATCTATGGGATATCATTATCTCAGAAAGCAAAAAAAGACAATGAGATATATTTTCAATATTTACAACCATTACGAAGGTTTCACTCGTTCAACCATTCTTAAGGTTATGGAAAAATAATGATAATTCTTTCAATCCCATACCTTAATAACGATTACGTTATTCAAAAAGAAGGAGAATATCCAAATTATTGGAAAGAATTTCGCCTTGATTATTCTAAAGATTTTCAATCCTTCCCATCAGAAATAATTGATGAGAAAACAATTCTGACAATCCGCAGCACTAAAGAAAATGGAAAGCACAAAATTGATATTGTAGATAAAATTGAATTTTACAAAAAGATAATCTCCGATAAAAACTGTCTTTGTGATCTTGAGATAAATGAAATTGATGATCTTGAAGTTATCTCTATTCCCGAAAATAATCTGATTTTATCGTATCATGATTTCTCTGAAATTATCGATTTCACGAAATTGAAAGAAATTGTTAGAAAATCGAACTCACTGCCTTCCGGATTTTTAAAAATAGCTGTAAATATTCATAAATATTCAGATCTAATAAAACTATCTCAGATAATTTCAGAATCAAAGAAACCTGTTATTTTTGCCGGGATGGGAAAGCTTGGAAAGATCAGCAGAATATTATTCCGACATCTTGGAGCAGACGCAACTTTCATTGGGCTTACTGGCAATCCAACTGCTCAAGGACAACTAACACCCGAAGAAGCAGAATTCTTCAAGCTTAGCTCAATTTCCAAAAATACCCAGATCGGTGGGATCATTGGTGGAGAGCAGGTTGAGCATTCTCTTGGTATAAAATATTATAACGATCTTTTTACAAAAGAAAAACTTGATGCAGTCTATCTCCCATTTGCAACCGATGATATTGATGACATTTGGAATTGGATAAATAATGCTGATTTTGATTTCTATGGATTTTCCATTACAATGCCTTTCAAGAAAATACTCGGGGCAAAAAACAAACTCTCTGCTGTGAATCTATTCCTACCAAAAACCAATGAAATGCTGAATACAGATCTGATAGCATTTCAAGAATCTATTGAAATATTAAAGATTAAAAAAGCTGATACAATCCTAATAATTGGAAGCGGAGCAACTGCAGAAATTGCCTTAAAGGCGTTTCAAACTTTTGAGAATATTACAATTTTCAGTCGAAATAAAATATCCGGTAAAAAATTAGCAAAAGAGAATATTAGGGAATTTATTCAACTAGGATTAATAACAAAACGCAAATATGATCTTATTATAAATTGTACACCTCTTGGTACAAAGAATGAAGATCTAATTAAAATGTTCAATCTGGAATTACCCAAAAAGGTAATAGAACTGCCCTATTTCCAAAAAAATACTTTACTTATTAATAGATGTATCGAAAATGAAATTGTTCATATTGATGGTAAACGCTTCTGGATTCTTCAAGCAAAGATCCAGCAGCAAAAATTTATCATGGCAACACAGCTATAGGAGGATTAAATGAAATTCAAATCAATAATATTTTTTGGAATTAGCCTGTTTCTAATTTCCTGTTCTATGGTAAAATATACAGAGCAGGCAAAGCTAACTTTAAAAAGTTCAAAAAAAAATAAAAAAGAGCTTAAGAAAGCTGCAAAATATTTTCATAAAAGTGATCAATCAGATAGATTAGATGCACTTCTTTTTCTATATGAAAACATGCCGAGTCACTCATTTGTAAAGGTTGGACTTTTTGATGAAAATGAAGTTGAAGTGACCTGGAATTTCTCTGAATTCAAAGATTACGATGAAGCAAAAATGACAATGGATTCGTTGGAAGTAGAATTTGGTGAATTACATTGGAAGAAAAAAGAAAAGAAAATTGATCATCAGACTATTTCTTCTGAATTCTTAATTGATAATATTGATCTCGCTTTTAAAGCCTGGGAAAATAAACCCTGGTCTCAAAAATATGATTACACAGTTTTCAAAGAATATATTTTACCTTATCGTGGGAGTAATGAGCCAATAGAGTCATGGCGTTCATGGCGTGGCTATTTTATGGATAGTTACAAAGACATTCCCGCTCAAATGTTTGATCAGACAGATATTGCTGAAGCAGCTCAATTGATAAATAAAGATCTGACAAGTTGGTTCAAATTTAATTCTAAATATTATCTGCATCCAACCGATCAAGGACTGTTTGAAATGCTTATGAGTAAAGAAGGCAGATGCGAAGATATTACAAATCTCACGATTTATGCATTAAGAGCTAACGGAATTGGTGCAACAAGCGATTATACTCCACATTGGGCAAACGCAGGAAATAATCACGCATGGAATGTAATTATTATGCCGGATGGGAAGGCAACTCCAATCATGGGGGATGGTTCTGATCCAAGTAGATATAAACTTTCCAGTAAAGCAGCAAAAGTTTATAGAAAAGTTTTTTCTGAACAAAAAGATAATCTCGCTTTCAAATTAATGAATAATGA
>JAYEKK010000056.1:0-4742 GCA_034660955.1 Candidatus Cloacimonadota bacterium
GAAACATGCTTTATCATAACCGGTGAAGGAACATGAAAAAGAGTATTACTTATTCCAGCAATGAATAATAGTATCAGTAAAACAATATAAGTAGGGGCTATTCCAAGTAAACTCATTGCAATGCCGGTGATGGCGGGTGCAAAGATCACAAAATATCGAACGCAAATTCGATCTGCCATTAAACCTATTAATGGATTGAAAAGTGAAGGAAGCTTTCTTACAACATCCAGAAATCCTGCCATGGAAAGTGAAATACCCAGTTTTGAAATAAGAAGGGGAAGAAGCGGAGCTAAAAAAGCAGAATATATATCGTGAGATAAATGTGCAAAAGAGACCGTTAACACATTTCCAAACTGAAATTTCTTCTTGTTTTTCATATTATTCTAAAATCCTATTCTCGTTACGAAGTTTGTCTTCGTAATGCTATTTTTTACATATGTGTTTCCAAGAAGAACTTGGAAACAAGAGATCATTTTTATCTGTGTCAATCAGTTGTTAATGATTCTTTATCATTTTGAAATCTATTTACAAATTCTGCTTCATCACCAAATTCCACAAAATCCTGCTGATGAAGAGGTTCTACAAAATTTTTATCTTCTTCGTGTTTTATTGCACACCAATATTTTTCCGTATCACCAGTTATCTTTACTGCATACGCCAGTACGCCATTAGCATAACCACAATACATACATCTTAGCTTATCAGGAAATGATAAATAATTCAGTTTATGCCTATCTATCTTGATATATTTTTTTCTATCTACAATTGGTAATTTAAAAATTCTAAAACTAATCTGATGATAAATTTCTAAACCGATGTCAAAAATAATGAAAAAAATAAGCATTCCCCATATAAACGGAATAGAAAGAATACTTGAAATCTCTCTTTCGGGATACTTTTTATAGTCCATATTTTCTCCTCTATAATTCTATATTCCCAAGACAAACTTGGGAATAAGAGTATCTATCTCGTTACGAAGTAGGTCTTCGTAACGCCGATCTTCAAAATCCTACTAATAATCCAATTATCCCTACGATTGCACCAAAGATTATATTTACCGTTTTCACAGCCAGAAATCCTCGTTTGGATTCAGCAAGCATTGGCAGCATACCGTGTCCATCCTGCACAATCGAGCTTGCCAGCAGGATGCTGAAAGGAATTGTTCCCGATGCAAATAATGTGATGAAAACCATATGCGGTCCAGATTCTGGAATTATTCCAACCAAAAGCGCAATTGCCAAAACAACAAACATATTACTAGCTATCCAACCATTGATATTAACAAACTGAAGAAGAATATTCACTACCAGTAATGTTCCAAATGTCCATAGGAAAATTCTGGGAATATGAACTTTGACAATGTGATCCCAGAGATGTTCTTCTAAAAAATGTTCGGGAACTGTTATTACAATAAGTAAAGCGATCAAAGAGGTGAGCATAATTGTAATTCTTATCCAGTTCCATTTTTGCGGACCGATCTCGCCCAGAACAGTTCCAAATAAAAAAATGGAAATAATAACAATAATTAAAATACGTGGAATTGAAGTTTTCTTGAAATTAGAAAAAAGATTTTTATGGGGGAAGCAGTCACATTTTTCTTCTTCATGCATAGGAAATTTATTGTGAGCAAATGTTGACTCAAAATGTTTTGGAGAGACAAGTTTATCGGTGATGAATCCGGCAATAATTCCAACTACAAAAATAATAGCCATGAGTAAAATTGCCTTTTGTGGAAACATTGCCAGCATCACAAAAGCTTCATCTCCACTAGTCGCAATCATAGCAGTTACAACTGCTCCAAAAGATATGATGCGATGAGAGAATAAAGTTACTGCAGTAAAAGCTCCCAGACATCCCGGAATAGCACCTAAAAAAGCTGCCAGAAAATATTGTTTCCATTTGGACTCAGTAAGATTACTCTGCCACAATCCTTTGGTTTGAACATTGATATACTCAATAATGAGCATCATCACAAATACAAATCCTGTGATCATTAATGCGTGTTTAAGAACTTCTATTATTATTTTCATTTTTCCTTACCTCAAATATATTATTTGATTCATCCTTAAAAAAAACAAGATTAAAATTCTTTCATTGGAATTATCTTGCAAGTATAATTATTATTTTTTATTTTTCCCATTTAATTCACAATCAGGATGATTGTGTTACATTCATTTCTTTCAAAATTATATCATTTTCTTTTACACCAATATTTCTGGCAATTACCGGGCATTTTGCTTTTAAGAGGAAAAATATGGATCTATTTACACCTGACAACCCTTCATAATTTCCCTGTCCTTTACTGATAACCATATCTGCATTATTGAAAATCTCTATGAATTCATCATTACAATAATCTAGAATTGTTCCGGGAGCAGTTGTGCCGGAAGAAATAACTTTTGCGATCTTATCGATCCCGATCTGTTTAGCTTCTTTTTTTGTAATATCATTTATTATGGGGATTTCACGAACAACGAAAGTAATCGGTTTACCGAGTTCCTCGATCAATATTTTATCAAAAACCGCTTCACCAGAATTGTCACCAAGATAGAGAATTTCTTTTGCTCTACTTAATTCCTGCTTGAATAATTCGTAATCGAAAACAGCGAATTCCTGATGCAAAATTGTTTCTACATCTTTTACGATATTGAATTCTTTATCAACTCCTAGATCTATCACATTTCCGGCAACAGCAAGTCGGATAGCTGTTAAAAGTCCGTCATCAGATTTTTTAACTTTTTGCTTTAGCTCAGGATATAAATGCAGTGCGTGTTCTATGTTTTTCCCTTTGATCTTTTTGTAAGGATCATTATTGCCGGTTATCTCACTAACTTTTTTATAGATTAATGCTCCGGTTTCGGGTGGTGTATTTTCAAATGGGATTTTTTGGATCAGCATTCCAACTTCATCCAATAATTTTTTTATTTTCTGTTCATCATTTGTAGCAATTCGTCCTGCCCGCAAAGCTTGATTCATAAAACAAGGCAGACAATCAAGATAAGTTTTCATCTATTCTCTCCGTAAAATGCAATTCTTTTTTGACCAAGTTTTAAGAATTTTCTTGTTCCGCCATCATTATCAATAATTTTTAAAACTCGATCATCAAATTTATCAAAAGTAGAACCAAAAATCATTTTGATATTTTTATATTGCAGAACTTCTTTAGCCATTATTGAGGAAGGTCCCAGCATAAAAATATTACAATTATCATTAATGTTTTTGATTAAATCCATAAAAGTTAGATTAAAGATGGAAGTCGAAGTTAAAATAACAGCATCAGTTTTTTTAAGAATTTGTTGTTGTTCAGACATTGATGTTAACACATTATCGTTTTTCTTATAATCAAAAACTTTGAGTGGAATATTGTTTTTTTGGAATATCTCCACGATTGGTTTAAAAAGTCCTATCATTACAATGTTATTGAATGTTTTAAAATTTACTTTTTCAAAAATATCACCTGTTTTGTATTTGCCTGAATAATTTAAGATAGCATTATAATAAGCATTTAGAACAATTCGGTGTGAAAAATTCTTCAAATTTAGATTGGAATAGATATTTTTTTCTGTTTTAACAATATGCCCTAAATTTGCACAAACGCCAATGTGACCATCATTAAGTAATAAAGCGGTATATCTACTGCCCGTTACGATCTTTTTGATATTATCAATTTCAAAATCATATTTGTTGTATAATAATTCTAAAGGTTCGATCATAATTTTTTTATTTTGAAAAATAATCCTCTCTCTCGTCTATCAGATTCAATTTTACCACTATCAGTTAATTCACTTAAATATTTATTCAGTTCATTCAAATGAATACCCAGAATTTCAGTAAGATCTTTATCTGTGCACGGTCTTCTTTTAATTGTTTCCAAAATTTGTTCTTCAATATTTTTATTGAAACTTTGTATTTGTTTTCGTGTTTTTGCTTTAGCAATTATTTCCACCGGAAGTGGTTCAAAGAATTCTCTAATTTCCTGCAATTCTTCTTTAGTAACAGCCTTGACAAAATCTTCTGTTCCCGGTCTATCGAGTGTATTTAATTGGATTATATCTGGCTTTATTTTGGCAGATATTTCTTTTAATAAATTCAATTCCTTTCTTGAGTTATTTAAATCTGGGACAAAGAAAATCTCCAAAAATATTTTACCCTTAAATTCACTTCCTAATTGAATTAATCCTTCCACAATTTTATTAATATTCAGGTTTTTATTCGGGCGGTTTATTTTAAGGAAAGAATATTTTGAAACAGCATCGAGAGATGGGAGAATAACATCAGCACGAGATACTTCTCTGCGAACTTCTTCATCCCAAAAGAGAGTCCCATTGGTTATTACCGCTACTTTATATTGAGAATAATAATCTCTGATGAAATCTATCACTTTCCCTAAACCACTATTTAAAGTTGGTTCTCCCTGACCGGAAAAAGTTACAAAATCGAGCTCTGGCTTCTGATCTAGATAATTTTGAAGTTCAGCAATTACTTCATTTATAGGAATATATTCCTTTCTTTCAATTGTCAAATTTGTAGTTCTACCTACTTCACAATAAATACAATTTAAGCTGCAAACTTTGTGTGGAACCAAATCTACGCCGAGTGATATTCCCAATCTGCGAGAGGGAACAGGACCAAATAAATATTTCATTTTTTTACCTCTTTATCTTTTTTACAAACTATTATCTATCGTTCCATCCGGCAACATATTATCAGGATGATAAATGCCGGCTTCTTCTTTTTGGAAA